>JAUHWJ010000578.1 GCA_030424705.1 Alphaproteobacteria bacterium
GATCATGTCCGACAGATGGGCGAATTGCCGGTCTTCATAGGCCTTGCGGAGGAAGGGGTAACGGTCGAGATCGAAATTCGCCTCGGACCATTCGACGAATTCGTAATCCTTCAGGATGCGCCGCTGCGTCTCCTGGCACCATTCGACCAGCGGCGGCTTCGGCTTGCCGCCGAACCAGCAGCTGTGGACGACCTTCGGTATGCGCTGCATCGGCCCGCCCCCGGCTCCCATTCTTCCGCCGCGGAACCGCTACCGCAAACCGGCCCGGCGCGCCACCCGGGAGCGGCGCGAAGGGGGCGTTCGCATCCCGCGGACGTTCGGCTGTCTTGTTCCCGGCCTCGATCAGCGGGTCTCCAGTGGAGACCCGCAGAGGCCGTCGCCCGGAGGCGCCAGCCGCAGGGCGAGGGGCGCCAAGCCGCCGCCTAGGTCGAAGATCTGTCCGTGGTCGCCGCGGCGGGCGCGGTAACGCGGCCGGCCCGTTTGAACGTTGGGGGGCGGCGGCCGCGGGCAGATCAGCCGCGTGTCTGATCTGCCGGGCGCTCTTGGGAGCGGTTCAACTTATCTCGCCGCCCGCGGTTTGTGGGGCCCGGAACCGATCACCCTGCGCGATCCGGAAACCGACGGCTCACCTGAACTCGGGCAATTTGTACTCCATCTCCTCCAGCTTCTTGCGGAGGTGGAGCTTGGAGATCTTGCCCGTCGCGGTGTGCGGAAGCTCGGGGAGGAACACCACGTCGTCGGGCCGCTGCCATTTGGCGAGGCCCTTCGAGGCGAGCTCGATGATCTCCGCCGGGTCCGGCTCCGCGCCCGGCGCCTTGACGCAGACGAGGATCGGCCGCTCGTCCCATTTCGGGTGGGCGACGCCGATGGCCGCCGCCTCCGCGACGCCGGGATGGGCGACGGCGGCGTTCTCCATGTCGATGGAGCTGATCCACTCGCCGCCGGATTTGATCACATCCTTCGACCGGTCGGTGATGCGGACATAGGCGTTGGCGTCGATGGTCGCGACGTCCCCCGTGTCGAACCAGTTGTCGTTCCGCGCCGCGTCCGTCTCCGCCTTCAGGTAGCGGCGGACGACGCCGGGGCCGCGGATCCAGAGCCGGCCCTGGGCCTCCCCGTCCCACGGGAGTTCGGTCCCCGCATCGTCGGTGATGCGAAGGTCGACGGTGAAGGGCGGGTGGCCGACCATGCACTGCACGTCCATCTGCGCCTCGGGCGCAAGGCCGGCGACCTCCGGCTTGAAGGAGGAGGTGGTGCCGAGCGGGGAGGTCTCCGTCATCCCCCAGGCGTGGAAGACGCGGACGCCGTAATTGTTCTGGAAGGCCTCGATCACCGCGCGCGGGCAGGAGGAGCCGCCGATCACGACGCGCTGGAGCGTGGAGAATGTCTTCTTCTCCGCCTTCAGATACTGGAGCATCCCGAGCCAGATCGTCGGCACGGCGGCGGTGATCGTCACGCCCATCTCCAGCATCTCGTAGATGCCCGCCGGCGTCATGTCCCGCCCCGGCATGACCATCGCGGCGCCGTTCATCGGCGCGGTGTAGGCGATGGACCAGCCGTTGGCGTGGAAGAGCGGGACGACGGGCATGATCGTGTCGCGCGAGGTGAGGTTGAGGCAATCCGGCGCCGAGGCCGCCATCGCGTGCAGCATGTTGGAGCGGTGGGTGTAGACCACGCCCTTCGGGTTGCCGGTGGTGCCGGAGGTGTAGCAGATGCCGCAGGCGTCCCGCTCCGAGCCTTCCACCCAGTCGAAGTTCCCGTCCTCCGCGCCGATCCATTCCTCGTAGCAGAGCGCGCCGGGCAGGATGCCCTCCGGCATGTGCGCCCGGTCGGTGAGGATCACGAACTGCTTCACGGTCGCCAGATGCGGCGCGATGGCGTTGATGACCACGGCGAGGTCGGGGTCGACGAGGAACATCCGGTCCTCGGCGTGGTTGATGATGTAGATGAGCTGCTCGCCCGAGAGCCGCGGGTTGAGCGTGTGCAGCACCGCCCCGGCGCCCGAGACGCCGTACCAGACCTTCAGATGCCGCGCGGTGTTCCAGGCCATGACGCCGACCGCCTCGCCCGGCTTGATCCCGGAGCGGACGAGGGCCTGCGCCGTCTTCTTCGCGCCCTTGTGGATCTCGGCCCAGTTCGTCGTCTCGATCGGGCCTTCCACGGAGCGGGAGATGATCGGGCGGGCGCCGTGATATTTCGCGGCGT
>JAUHWJ010000022.1 GCA_030424705.1 Alphaproteobacteria bacterium
GTGGTTCGCCGGCCTCGGGCTGGAGCGGCGGCGCTTCATCGGGGCCATGGGGGTCGCCATGTTTGCCTCCGGCCTGCTCGTCTCGGGCGCCTTCTGGGCCTCCGGCATTCTCGACGGGCCGCGCGCCGCGATGAGCGCGGCCTGCGCGCTGCCGGCCTTCTTCGGGATGTGGATCGGGGAGCGCCTCGCGCGGCGACTGGATCAGGAGACGTTCCGGCGGATCATCCTCCTGATGCTCGCCGGGCTCGGGCTCCGGCATCTCTGGATTGTCCTCGCATGAGCCGGGGGATGAAGGCAGGCGGGCTCGGCTTCATCGCGATTCTCGCGCTTCTCTCCTCGCTCGGACCGTTCTCCATCGACATGTATCTGCCCGCCATGCCGCAGATGGCGGGGGCGCTCTCGGCTTCCCCCGCGGCGATGCAGATGACGATCACCGCCTATTTGATCGGGAACGCCGTCGGCCCGCTCTTCCTCTCGCCGCTTTCGGATTCCTGGGGGCGGAAACGGGCGCAGACGCTCTTCCTCCTCGGCTACGCCGCCGCCTCGCTCGCTTGCGCGCTCGCGCCGAATGCGGAGGCGCTAATCGCCGCGCGGGTCGTGCAGGCGGTCGCCGCCGGGGCCTCGACGGCGGCGGCGCGGGCGATGCTCTCCGACCTTTTCAGCGGCGACGCGCTGTCCCGCGCCACCTCGATCCTCATGACGATCTTCACCATCGGCCCTGTCGCCGCCCCGCTGATTGGCGCGGGTATGCTCGAGCTGACGGGCTGGCGTGGCATCTTCTGGCTGCTGGTCGGCGTCGGCCTCGTTTCCCTCCTCCTCTTCCAGGTGCTCCCCGAGACGCTGTCGCCTGAGAGACGGCGGCCTTATGCGCCAGTCGCCGTGCTGACGGGCTATGTCGCGATGATGCGGAACCCGCGCGCGATCCGCTATTTCGCCTCCACCTTCGCTTTCGCTTTCGTGTTCTTCGCGATGCTGGCCTCCGCGCCCTTCATCTTCATCGAGCATTTCGGGATGAGCCCGACCGGCTTCGCCTGGCTCTTCGCCGCGATCTCGGGCGCGGCCTTCGCCGGCAATATCGTCAATGCCCGCTTCGTCTTCCGATTCGGCTACGAGCGGATGCTGAAGGGTGCGACCTGGGCGCAGGCGGCGCTGGGGCTGGCGATGGCCGTCGTGGCGCTCACCGGGGCCGGCGGGCTCTGGGGCGTTTTTGCGGTGATGCTCTGGCTGATGGGCGTCTTCCATGTCAGCCTCGCCAATACGATGGCGGGGTTGATGAGTGTGGCCGGGGACCGTGCGGGGGCGGCCGGCGCTGCGCTGATCTTCTGGCGCTTCATCGGCGGGGCTGCGGGCTCACTCGCCGTCGGAGCCTTCGGGACGAGCGCGCCCTGGCCCTTCGCCGTCTCGATCCTCATCGGCGCGGCGGGCGCGCTACTCGCGCTCAGGGTAGGACGGGAAGCCGCGCCAGCCGCTCGGTGAGGAGAGCGAAGAACCCGTCCGCGTCCACGCTCCGGATGAAGGTGGCGTTCGGCTCCCGCTTCGTGACCCGCCACCAGTCCACCACCGTGGCGCCGAGGGTGAGCTCGCTCTGCGTCTCTACCTCCACATTGATGAAGCGGCCGGAAAAGAGCTCCGGTTTCAGCAGATAGGCGATCACGCATGGGTCATGCAGCGGCGCGCCTTCGGAACCGTATTTCTCCTTGTCGAACCGCTCGAAGAAATGAGTGAGGCCGGCGACGGCGTCTCCCACCGCCGTCCCCATCCGCTCGAAGCCGGCGACATGGGCCGGAGTCGTCAGCGCCTGATGCGTGCAGTCGAGCGGAATCATGGTGATCTCCGCGCCGGATTTCAGAACGATCTCCGCCGCTTCCGGATCGACGTATATATTGAACTCGGCTGAAGGGGTGACGTTTCCCTGTTCGAAGTAGCCGCCGCCCATGAGGACAATTTCCTGAACCTTCTCAGCTACGTCTGGCGCCTTCCTTAGAGCGGTCGCGATGTTCGTCAGCGGGCCGAGCGGGCAGAGCGTGACAGCGCCGGGATGGGCGCGCACCGTGTCGACGATGAAGTCGACCGCGCCGGGCCAGAGCTTCATGGTCGGCTCAGGCAGGTCCGCCCCGTCCAGCCCGGTCTTGCCGTGCACGTTCTCCGCCGTCACGAGCGGGCGCGAGAGCGGCTCTTCCGCACCGGCATATACGTCGCAATCGGCCCGCCCTGCCAGTTCGCAGATTTTCCGCGCATTGAGCGTCGTCAGCGGCAGCGGCACGTTTCCGGCGACGCAGGTGACGCCCAGCACCTCAAGCTCCGGCGAAGCGAAGGCGAGGAGGAGGGCTACTGCGTCGTCCTGCCCGGGGTCGGTGTCGATGATGATCTTCCGCGTCACGCGGCGATCCCGAACACGTCCCGCGCGAAGCGTGGATAGGGGTTCGCGAGGTCACGCGCGATCTCGCCCCGAATAAGTGCAAGGTCTTCAGCGCCCGGCGTCACCGTCTCCGGCACATGATCTGGAAGATCAAAGGCGAAGCCTGTCTGGTCCCGCACCTCCTCCGCCGTGACGCCCGGATGGACGGAGGCGAGGCGGAAGCGGCCCTTTCCGCGGTCGAAAATCATGACGCAGAGATTGGTGACCAGAGCATGAGGCCCGCCGGGTCGGTGCACACCCGGCTTCGAGACGCCGGGGGCGGAGATGAAATCAACCCGCTCCGGGAAGACGCGGCGGGAATGCTCCAGCCGGAAGAGGATCACCTTGGGCACGAGGAAATAGAGATAGGCCGAGCCGAAGGCGCCGGACCAGCGGACATCCATCTGCGGATAGGCTCCGATCCCGTGCAGATTGATGTTCGCCTGCCCGTCAATCTGCCCGCCGGACAAGAAGAACGCGTCCACCCGCCCCTGCGCCGCCTGGTCGAAGAGCTCCACCCCGCCGTCGCAGCGATAGGCCGGAAGCTCCGAGCCGATGATGGAGACGCGCGCGCCTTCCCGCCGCGCAGTCAGCATCGCCGCCGCGCCAGGAATGGGGGAGAGCACGCCGCAGGCGATGTGGCCGGAGCCCGAAAGGAGCCCGGCGACAGCGTGGATCAGGCGCTCCTCGAGCTTCACGTCGCTCATTCCGCCGCCCTCGGCGTCGACTCGAGCCCGCCGAGCCAGGCGGCGAAGCCTTCCGGCGTCTTCGCCGCGCGGGCATAGGATGCGATTTCCGCCTCGTCGAGCGGATAGAGCCCTGGAGCCGCAGTCGGCCAAGCCCCCCGCGGCGCCTCCGCCAGCGCGGCGACATAGAGCGAGGCGATGAGGTTGGGCGAGGCCGCCTCGTCCTCGCGGAGGTCGTGCTCCACGATCTCCTCCACTGTAACAAGGCTTTGCTTCGCCGCATGGGCGAGCGTCTTCAGCTCGTGCCGCGGCCCGACCCAGACATTGCCGAACCGGTCCGCCTTCAGCGCGTGGATCAGCGCGAAGTCGGGGCGGATCGGGGGGAGGATCACCACCGGGTCGCCGGGGGCGAAGGGGTTGTCGATCACCTTCCAGTCCGGCCGGTTGGCGAGAAGGTCGGAGCCGATGATCCCGCGGATCGGGACGAAGGGCTGCCCCTTCTCCCCCGCCTGAAGCGCTGCGTAGACGGCGGGGCAGGTCGCGTCACGCACCTCCACCGCGCCGGTCTTCACCGCCTCGACAAAGCGGGGCGCGACGCCGAACTCGCCGAGCGTGACGCCCGATGTCTCCACAACTCTCACGCACCCCGCGCCGATCATCATGTCGGCGACCATCGAGGCGGTCGGGATCGTGACGAGATGGAGATCGCGTGCGCCCCGCCGGATCAACGCCCGGGCGAGCGCGATGGGCGAGAGCGGCTCCTTGGCTAAGCCGACGCTCGCCCCGTCCGGGACCAGCGCGGCGAGATCGTCGGGCGTGGAGAGAAATCGGGTCATGGCGGCCTCCTTGCGCCGATCCTGAACCCCCACGCGGCGTTTGCCAAGGCGGGGCGGATGCCCCATGCTCGCGAAAAACAGGGAGGGGCCGCAAATGGCCATGAAGCAGCTTTCGGGGATCGACGCCTCCTTTCTCTATATGGAGACGCCCGAGACACCGATGCATGTCGCCGGGCTGACGCTCTACGACCTGCCGCCCGGCTTCACCGGCTCTTTCCATGAGCACTTCAAGCGTTTCTTCGCCGGGCGGGTGCACCTCATCCCGATCTTCGGGAAGAAGCTGGCGAAGAGTGTTTTCGAAATGGACCATCCCGGCTGGGTCGACGCCGAGCCCGATCTCGACTGGCACATCGAGGGCCGCAGGCTGCCAGCGCCCGGAACGCGACGCCAGCTTGAGGAACTTGTCGGCGCGCTCCACGAGGAGCGGCTGGACCGGACCCGGCCGCTCTGGCGCTTCACGGTGATCGAGGGGCTCGAATCGGGGCAGGTCGCGCTCTATTCGAAGGTCCACCATGCCGCCATCGACGGCGGAGCGGGCATGGTCATCACCCAGGCGCTCTACGATCTCACGCCGGTTCCGCGCGAAGTGCCGCCGCCGGAGCCTAAGGCGCCGGACCGTGTCCCGACCATTCCGGAACGCGCCGTTCTGGGCCTGCACGACATTGCCTCCAACCTCCTCCGTCAGCAATTGCGTCTGTTCGAGGCGGCGCCGAAGGCGGCGGGCCAGATCGCGGACCTGCTCGCGCCGGCGCTCAAGAGCGGCTTCTCGCTGCCGCAGCTCATTGCGCCGAAGACGCCCTTCAACGGGACGATCGGCGCCGCCCGCTCTTATGTTGCGCGCTCCGTTCCGCTCTCCGAGGCGAAGGCGGTGGCGAAGGCGACGGGGACGACGATCAACGACGTGGTGATGGCGATCTCCTCCGGAGCGCTGCGGGCCTATCTCAATCGCCGCCGCGCGCTGCCGGACGCCGCGCTGGTCGCGTTCGTGCCGATCTCCCTGCGTGAGGCGGGGAACAAGGACCTCAACAATCAGGTCTTCGGCATGAATTGCCCGCTCGCGACGAACTACGGCGACCCGATGAAGCGGCTGCAGATCATCAACCGGGATTCTCGCTCCTCCAAGACCGTGGCGGGCGGCCTGAAGGAGCTGTCGCCGCGGGACTACACGGTTCTCGGCGCGCCGATGCTCTTACCGGGCCTCATGCAACTCTATGGCGCCACGCGGCTCGCGGATATAGCGCCGAATCCGGTCAACGTCGTGATTTCGAACAATGCCGGCCCGCCCGTGCCCCTCTATTGCGCCGGCGCGAAGGTGACGGCGCTCTATCCGGTCTCGATCCCGGTGCATGGCGTCGGCGTGAACATCACTGTGCAAAGCTATATGGACGCCCTCGATTTCGGCATCACTGCCGATGCCGCCTCCGTACCGGATATCGAACGGATGGGGGAGGATCTCGTCGCCGCCCATGTGGAACTGAGGGACGCTGCGCTCGGCAAGCGGGCGCCGGCGCCGGCGAGGGAGAAACCTGCGCTGCGCGTGGTCGCGGAAGCGACTCCGGCGCCGAAGGCCGCACCGAAGGCGCCGGCGAGGAAGCCGCGTACGAAGCCTCCCGCGAAGCCGGACGACGCGGCCGCGAAGCCGGCGTCGAAATCGGCCCCAAGGACGCGCTCGGAAAAGCCGACCGGGAAGCCGCGCGCGAAGCCGGGCGATACGGCCGCCAAACCGGCTTCGCAAACCGCTGCGAAGAGGCCGGCGAGCCCTCGCGCCCGCAAGCCAAAGCCGCCCGCGGCGGAATGACGTTGCGTCAGTCCTCCGCGAAGAAGTGGCGTTTTGTCACGCTCACGCCTACCTTTTTGTAAAGCCGGATTGACACCGGCGCGAAAGAAGGGGCCGCCGCATGTCTGAATCCGCCGCCGCGCCGAGCCGGGCGCTGCTCCTGATGGAGCTCCGGGCGATCCCGGAACTGTTCGGCTTCACCCTCTCCTGGCCGACGCTCGCTACGATCTCCCCGCGTGGGGAGGGGCAGCCGGTGATGGTCCTCCCCGGCCTCGTGACGTCGGACCGCGCAACGGCGCCGCTCCGCTCCCTCCTCTCGACCCTCGGCTATCCGACGAAGGGATGGGATCTCGGGCGCAATTACGGCCCGCTTCCGGGCGTAGAGGATGGCATGAAGGCCCGGCTCGCCGCGCTCGCAGAGGCGCATGGCCGCAAGGTCAGCCTGATCGGGTGGAGCCTCGGCGGCATCTATGCGCGTCAACTCGCGAAGATGATGCCGGACCATGTGCGCCAGGTCATCACCCTCGGCTCCCCGTTCAACGGCGACCCGCGGGCGACCAATGCTTGGCGCGTCTACCAGTTCACCTCCGGCCACAAGGTGGACGACCGTGACGCGCATATGGGCGGCGCGATTTCCGCCCCGCCGCCGGTGCCGACAACGGCGATCTACAGCCGGACGGACGGAGTCTGCAACTGGCGCAGCTGCATTGAGGCGGCCTCCGACATCGCCGAGAACATTGAGGTCAAGTCGAGCCATTGCGGCCTAGGCCATGACCCTGCCGCCGCCTACGCCATGGCGGACCGTCTGGCGCAGAAGGAGGGCGAATGGTCCCCGTTCGACCGCGGCGGGCTCAGGGCCTTTGTCTATCCGAAGCCGGCGAGCGCCTGAAACTTCAACCCTTCTTGCCCTGTAGCTCCGAAAGCGCGGCCTCGACGCGCGTCTTCAGCACGTCGAGGCTGTCCGTCCCGCTTTCGCGCATGATCTCGCCCATCGCGGTGGCGTTCTTTACTGTTGTCTCGAAGCTCTTGCGGGCGAACTCGGCCTGGCGGGACATTAGATTCGCGGGGTCCACCCCACCCTTCGTCGCCTCCTGAACCATCTCGGAAATTTCCGCCAGCGCCTCTTCGAGCGCCGCGCGCTGACGGTCCATCATCGACTGCGCGCCGCGGGACTGGATCGCCGCCGCCTCCTGCAGGGCCTGCAGGTTCTTCCGGTGATGGTCCAGAATGTTCCCGATCTCGGGCTTGGGCAGGTTCATGTCCTGCCCGAACTTCGTGAACAGGTCGAGAAAGGGGTTCTTCATCTGGTCGGCCATCGCGGGTCGCTCCTTCGCGCCGTCGGGTTCTTCCGGCCACCATGGCCGAGCGGGCACGCGGAATCAAACACCGAAGACGTGAACGAGGAGGATGTGGAGCGTGAGCCCGGCCAGCCCGCCGATCAGCATTCCGTTGAAGCGGATGTACTGAAGGTCCCGCCCGATATTGGCCTCGATCAGCAAGGTGAGCTGCGCGAGGTCCCAGCCCTTCACCTGTTCGGCGATGAAACGTCCTATCGAGGATTTCTGCGCTGCGACGAATACGGAAAGGGCGGAGACCATCCCGGCGTTCACGTCGGCCCGGAGTTTCGGCTCGTCGCGGAGCGCGCGGGCGATGTCTGTCAGCAAGCCGGCGAGGCGCTCCGCGATCTGCGAGGAGTCGGAGGCGGCGTCCTTCTCCGCGAAGGCGCGGAGCGCGGCCCAGAGCTGGTCCGCGATCTGCGCGAGTTCGGGGCGGGCGAGGAAGCTCTCCTTCGCCGCCTCGATCCGCGCCCGGAACTTCTTCGAGCGCTTCACCCGGCGGATATAGGCGCGGAAGAACACCTCGAACTCCTGGCGGAGCGCGTGCTCTGGATCCGCCTTCACCTCCTCCATCAGCGCCCCCGCCGTCTTCAGGATGCGGCGGAGGATCAGCGCGTCGGCGCGGAAGATGTTGAGGACGGTGGGGAGCTCCTCCGCCACGCGGCGCCGGATCGCCTCGACCGCCGCCTCGTCGGCGAGGAAGCGCTGCAGCGCCTCGATCACGCCGTCGAGCAGCTTCTGGTGGCGTCCGCCCTCCGCAAGCCCCTCCGCCAGTTCGAGCGCGAGCGGCGCGATCTCTGTCTTTCGGAGCTGGATGGCGACGCGCTCCGCTGCGAAGTCCTTCAGGCCGCTCTCCTCCATCGCCGCGAGCATCTGCGGCGCGAGGCGCGCGACGAAGCGGGCGAGGCCCTCCGTCTTCTCCCGGTCCGAAAGCCAGGCGATCATCTCCGCGGCGAAGTCGAGCTCCTTCAGCTTGGCCTCCACGGGCGCGGGGGCGAGGAAGTTCTCCTCGATGAAGGCGCCGAGATTCTCTGCGATCCGGTCCTGGTTGCGCGGGATGATCGCGGTATGGGGGATCGGCAGGCCGAGCGGGCGACGGAAAAGCGCGACGACCGCATACCAGTCCGCCAGCCCGCCGATCGCCGCCGCCTCGGCGAAGGCGGCGACATAGGCGAGCCACGGAGCCTGCGGCTCCAGCAGTTTCGCCGCGACGAGGACGACGACGCAGAGCGCAAGGGCGAGCGTCGCGAGCAGCTTCACGCGCCTCAGCTCATAGAGCTTCCGCCGCTCCTCGGGGTTCAGCATGGCGATCACCGGCTCCTCCTTCGCGGCGTTGCCCGGCCTATATGGGCGCGGCCCGCGCCATGGCTATGTTGCAGTGCGGCAGAAAGGTCAACGGATCACGCCCCGGCGGTCGGGGGCGCCCACGCTCTTCGCAGGAAAGTTCATTCTGAACAGGGTCTAACAGTTATTTTACCGGGTCGGAGAGAATTCATGTTGCAAGTGCGAAGGGAGCCTCCTATATGCCTCTTATCCCGGGTCGATGCGCGACCGGGCCTGACCCATAGCTTAGACCAAGGATGGACCTGAGATGACCACCGCCGCCAACGCCAAGAAGACCGCCAAGACCGAAGATTTCTCCGCCGCGAAGATCGCGGACGGCGCCCGCGAGTTCGTGACGCGCACCGCCGCTTCCGCCAAGGAGCGGACCGAGAGCGCCTATGAGGGCGCGCAGAAGTTCAATTCCGGCCTCGAGAAGACGATGAGCCGCCTCGTGACCGGCTATGTCGGCATCCTCTCCGAGATCGCCGACGCCTCCCGCGCCAACACGCTGCACACGCTCGCGATGATCGAGAAGCTGGCGCAGGCGAAGACGGTGACGGAAGCCGGCCAGATCCAGGTCGACTATGTTCGCGAATACGCCACCGCGAACTATGACCGCGCCCGCAACGCCTTCGCGCAGACGCGCGAGGTCGTGACGGAGGGGGCCGAGGCGATCCGCGAGAGCGTCGCGGATGTTCTGCCGATGACGAAGAAGGCCGCGTAAGCGCCCAAACTCTACAGGGGACAGTGAGAGCGGCCCGCGCCCCAAGGCGCGGGCCGTTTTCGTTTCAGTCGCCGGTCTCGACGAGCGCGCCGTAGACCATGTTCCGCAGCTGCGCGCGGAGCGGGACGCGGTGCTTTGGGGACTGCATCATGTAGAGGACGAACATCTCGTTCTCCGGATCGGCCCAATAGTAGGTGCCGGCGGCGCCGCCCCAGTTGTACTCGCCGACGACGCCCATGGCCGGCGCGCCTGCGGCCTCTCGCACGGCGACGCCGAGGCCGAAGCCGTAGCCGCCGCCGGGGAGGTAGTATTTACCGGGCTTGATGCCGCGCGGGGCGAGGTGATCCGCCGTCATGTAGGCGACCGTCGAGGGGGAGAGGAGGCGGACGCCGTCGAGTTCCCCGCCGTTCATCAGCATCTGGGCGAAGCGGGCGTAGTCATGCGCGGTGGAGACGAGGCCGCCGCCGCCCGACTCGAAGGCGCGGGGCTGCGCCGGGTCGAACATCGCGAGCGGGCCGACGCCCATGTCTTCGGGAACCGCCTCGGCGAGGCGGGCGCGCTCATCCTCCCTGTCGGCCCAGAAGCCGGTGTCCTTCATCCCGAGCGGGGTGAAGACGCGCTCCTCCATCACCTGGCCGAGGGGCTTGCCCTCCACCACCTCGATGAGGGCGCCAAGAACGTCGGTCGATCGGCTGTATTCCCAGACCTCGCCGGGGTGATGTTCGAGCGGCAGGCCGGCGATGATGCGCGCCACCTCCCGGTTGTCGAAGCCGCCGTTCTCGACGTTCGCAGCGTTCAGCGCGTCCCGCGCCGGGCCGACGCCGAAGAAGCCGTAGGTCAGGCCGGCGGTGTGGAGGAGGAGGTCATGCACCGTCATCGCGCGGCGGGCGGGCGCCTCACCCTCTTCCGTCAGAACCTTCATCTCCTTGTATTCGGGGAGATAGGCGTGGACGGGGTGGGAAAGGTCGAGCCTGCCTTCCTCCACCAGCATCATCGCGACCACGGAGGTGATCGGCTTCGTCATGGAATAGATGCGGAAGATCGAATCCTCCGTCATCGGGTCGCCGCCCGGGCGGCGGAGGCCCATCGTGGAGAGATGGGCGATCTGGCCGTCGCGGACGATCATCATGATCGCGCCGGGGAAATCCCCGCGCTCGATCCGGGCGGAGATCGCGGCGTCGAGCGCGGCGAGGCGCGCCTTGTCGAAGCCGAGCGCCTCCGCATCGCCCCGCGGAAGCTCCGCCGCCGAGGCGGAGAAAAGGCCGAGGGCGAGCGCCCCGGCGAGAAAGCCGAACCCTTGTTTCATGCGTCGTCTCCCGTGTCTGGCCCCCTTCGGGGTCTCCGCGCCTTTGGCGCCTGAAGGCAGGGTAGGGGAGGCGGAACGGGCGCGCAACCGGGAGGAGATCCGAGGCTCGATTCCAGATTTCCATGGATATCGTTCGAATTCCTTTGAATCTAAACGAGTTTTTCCGTGATCGACCTTGAAACATTTACTGCGAGGGCCCCGGACCGTGTCCGGGGCCCTCGCGCTTCAGGCGCCGACCCAGACGTCCAGATTGTAGCGGCCGGAGGCGATCAGGCCCTCGAGCCAGGCCTCCGAGGCTTCCGCCGGCCCCTCCGTCTCCTCGTGATGGATGCGGATGAGGGTGCGGCGGACGTCCGGCTCCATCCGGGCGCCGTCGCCGCAGACGAAGATGCGGGCGCCGCCCTCGATCAGGCGCCAGACCTTCGCCCGCTCTTCGCGCAGGAGGTCCTGCACATAGGTCTTGCTTTCCCCGGCGCGGGAGAAGGCGGTGCGGAGCTCCATGATCCCCTCCGCCGCCCAGCCCTCAAGCTCCTCGCGATAGAGGAAATCCTCGTCGGGCTTGCGGCAGCCGAAGAAGAGCATCGCCGGGCCGAGCGCGGCTCCCTGCGCCTTCAGCGCCGCCCGCTCCTGACAGAAGGCGCGGAACGGGGCGAGGCCGGTGCCGGGGCCGATCATCAGGAGCGGCGTCGAAGGATCGTCGGGCAGGCGGAAATTCGCCTTAGTCTCTTTCAGCGCCGCGTAGATCTT
>JAUHWJ010000579.1 GCA_030424705.1 Alphaproteobacteria bacterium
CGACATGGAGTTCGCCGCCCCCCCGGCGGTGACGGAGGCCTTGCGGGCGGCGGTGGAGCATGGCGTCCACGGCTATTACGGCGATCCCTCGGGCTATGTCGCGGCGATCCGCGGCTGGATGAAGCGGCGGCACGGATGGGATGTGGAGCCGGGCTGGATCCTCACCACCGCCGGCATCGTCAACGGCGTCAACCTCGCGCTCCAGGCCTATTGCCGGCCGGGGGACGGGGTGATCCTCCAGCAGCCGATCTACCATCCCTTCGCGCCCTCGGTTCAGGCCAATGGCTGCCATGTCGTCGGCAACCTCCTCGCCTATGAGGACGGCCGCTACCGCATGGACCTCGACGCGCTGGCGAAGGCCGTCGATGCGAAAACCCGGATGCTCATCCTCTGTTCCCCGCACAATCCCTGCGGCCGCGTCTGGACGCGGGAGGAGCTGACAGCCATCGCCGAATTCTGCCTCGAACGGGGCATCCTGATCGTCTCGGACGAGATACATCACGACCTCGTCTTCGACGGCCCGCACACCGTGCTGGCGAGCCTCTCGCCCGAGATCGCGGCGCGGACGGTGACCTTCACCTCCTCGTCCAAGACCTTCAACCTCGCCGGCGGCCATACCGGCAACGCGATCATCTCCGACCCGGAGCTGCGCCGGCTCTTCCACCGGCAGATGGAGCGCTGCGGGATGCTGACGGGCAACCGCTTCGGCTATCTGATGGCCGAGGCGGCCTATGCCGAGGGCGACGAATGGCTCGACGCGCTCCTCGCCTATCTCCGCGCCAACCGGGACATGGTGGACCGCTTCGCGGCGGAGCGGCTGAAGGGCGTCCGCTCCGTGAAGCTCGACGCGACCTATCTCGCCTGGCTCGACTTCTCCGGCACGGGCATGGCGGAGGCGGAGATCATCCGCCGGTTCGAGCGCGAGGCGAAGGTGATCTGCAACCACGGTTCGAGCTTCGGGCCCGGCGGCGCCGGCTTCATGCGGCTCAACTTCGCCTGCCCGCGCCCGATGCTGGAGGAGGCGCTGGGCCGGATCGAGAGCGCCTTCTCCGACCTGCAATAGCCTCAGTCGGCGCGCCGGGCGAAGGCATCGTCCGGCGCCCAGCCGAGCTTCTCCCCCTCCGCGCCCCAGCGCATGAGGAGGCAGGACGTGCCTTTCCACTGGAAATAGGTCAGCTCGATCTCGTACCAGCCGGGTTCGGGAACGAGCACATCGACGACGCCGTTCGTCTCACACGGATGGACCCCGTCATGTTTCGAGACGACCGCGCCGCCAATGGAAACCTCGAGCCCGTCATTCGAGAGAAACTCCACCTGTTGCGGCCCCGCCCGCTCGAACCGGACATAGCCGGAGATCGCCGCCGCGACCCGCATCGGCTGCTTCGCCGTCAGCGTCGGATCGCCCTCCATCGTGTCGCGATGGCGGAGGTTCGGCAGCGGTTCCCCCGGCTCCGACCCCGATTCGAGCCATTCCTTCGCCTCGCGGAGGGAGCGCACCGAATGCGGATAGGCGTAGCTCACGGCGAGCCCGGGCACGAGCGCGCCCGCCTCCGGCTGCGGATCGGCGGGCCGGAGCGCGATGGGCTCGGCCCCGGCGGCGGCGGCCAACAAGGCCAGCGCGGCCGCGGCGAAAATCCTGATCGAGCGCATCGTTCCCCCTCGCGCTTCTGACGTCCGCGCCAAGGTAAGGCGCGGCCGCCCCGAAAGGGAAGTAGAAGCTTCAGACCGAGGGGCCTTTCGGCGTCTCGCTCAGATGCCCTTCTTTCATCCAGACCTCGGCGCCTTCAGGCCCCGCGACCGCGTCGAGCCCCGCGCCCTTCGGCAGCCGCAGCCATGACCAGCGCGCGAAATCCTCCCCGCCTTCCGCGAAGCCGCCCGAGAGGATGAAGACCTCTCGCCCGTCCGCCGGCCCCCTTGCGATCCGCGCGCCGGGCACCCAGCGCTCCCGCCGCACTTCCTCCCGCGCGTCCCGATGGAGGAGCGCGGCGGACACGCCCCCGCCCGCCTCCGCCCATTCGAGATCGCCCTCGTGGAGATGGAACTGTTTCCGGTCCGCAAGGTCGAACTGCCAGAGCTTCACGAGGATGACGCAGCCCTTCGCCGAGGCCGGCTTGTGCCGCGTCTCCGGCGGGTTCCGCACATAGGTCCCCGCCGGGAAGTCCCCGTGCTCGTCCTGGAACACCCCTTCGAGAACAA
>JAUHWJ010000580.1 GCA_030424705.1 Alphaproteobacteria bacterium
CGAAGGGCGCAGGCTCCGGCGGCGTCTCGCCCCGGTTCGCGAAGGTCCAGCCATAGGTCGCGACGCCGAGATGGCAGATGTTGCGCACCCGGTCCGCCTCTTCCCGCTCCCGCCCTAGGATGTCGAACACTTCCTGCCCGTGCGCCCAGGTCTCCATCTGGCGGGCGGTGATCATCGAGCGGGCTGACATGTCTGGCCCGGCCCATTTCAGGCGCCGTTTCGGATCGACGTCGCGATAGGCGTCGGCCGTCCGTTCAGCCGTCTCGGCCCAAGCGTCTCGCAGCGCCGCGCCGCGAAGGCCGGCGAGCCCCTCGTCAAGCCATGCGTCCTGCGCCGCGATCATCGAGCGCCCCTCCGCGATGGCGGCGAAGACCGGGCCGAGGAAGGCGTCGAAGGCGCCGTCCTCCTGCAGGCTCAGCTGCGCAGCAATGTTGAACATGTGGAGATGGCCGAGCACGTCCTCGATCGTCCAGCCCTTGAAAAGCGTCTCCGCCTTCAGTGCGGCGTCGTCCAGCGGGGCGAGGATCGCAGCGAGGGAGCGGGATTCGGCGCGGAAATCCTCCGCCTCCCGCATCTTAGCGGAATCCGCCGGAGCGGACTCGGTTTCTGTCCCTGTCGCGGCGGGAGGACATGGGCTGGAAGGCTACGGCGACATGCGCCTCGCAATAGGGCTTTCCGGGGTGACAGGGCAGGCCGCAGAAGAAGAAATCGTCCGTCGCCGGGTCGCCGATCGGCCATTTGCAGGTCCGTTCGGTGAGTTCGAGGAGGGTGATCCGCTTCGCCTTCCGCTCCATCAGCGCCAACGTCTCCGCCGTGCGCTGCGCGTCCTCGATCATCGCAGGCGTCGGCGGCGGCGGCTCGCGCCGGCCAGTCTGCGCGGCGGCTGCAGGCGCGGGCGCGGCTGCGGGCGCGCGGACGGCCACGGGTTCAGGCTCCGGTTCGGGCTCCGGGGCCGCCGCCTCCTCCGGCTCCGGCGCCGCGACGACGACGGGCGCTTCCTCCGGCTCGGGCGCCGTCTTGGCCTCGGCTTCGGTCTTGCCGCCCGCCGTGCGGTTCGAAAGGCCAAGGCGGTGAACCTTGCCGATGACCGCATTGCGCGTGACGCCGCCGAGGGTCTTGGCGATCTGGCTCGCGCTCTGCCCCTCGTTCCACATGGATTTCAGCATCTCGACGCGCTCGTCGGTCCAGGACATGGCTCGCTCCGGTTGATCGCTTCGCCGGAGACCCCGGCGGAAGGCGCGCATTCTAGCCGCGGGTGGCCGCGATGCAAGCGCGGGGGAGCGACCTTCAGGCGCCGACAAGCCCCACCGCGGCGAAATCGACCCGCCAGGCCGCGAGCGCGCGGCTGTCTCCTCCGTAGACATAGGCCGCCCATTCGAGCGCTCTTTTCGCTTCGCGCGCCGCCTCTGCGCTACGACCGAGTTCGGAAAGCGCCAGAGCGCGCCAGCGGAGGGCGTGGGCGAGCCGCCAGTCCGCCCCGTGCCGGGCGAGGACGGGGATGGCCGGGTCGAGCGCAGCGAGCGCCTCGCCCGGCTCGCCCCTGCGCATGAGGACGGCGGCGAGATCGCCCCTCAGATCGGCGAGGCGAAGCGAGTCCGGCCCGAGGCGGCGCAGCAACAGCCTCTCCCCTTCACGCAGCAGCGCCGCGGCCTCCGCCTCCCGCCCGGCGAAAAAGGCGATGTGCCCCGCCTCCAGAATCGCTGCGGGGAGTCTGTGATCTTCCGGCCCGAAGGCCTCAGCCTCGCGGATCGCGCGGCGCGCCCAGACGAAGCGCTCCGCCGGAGCCTCCGCTGTGGCCGCGCGGGCGGCGAGGGTGGCGTATGTACCGTCGCGCGGGCTGGGCGGCCGTATCGCCGCGCCCCGCGCGAGCGGGGTGAATGCGGCGCGGGCGGCGCGCCGCGCTTCCGCCTCGCCCATGCCGGCGCGGATCGAGGCGTCGTAAAGGACGCGAAGCATCAGGAGGTCGAAGGCCGTAGCCTTCACCTGCACGTTGTCGTCGTTGAAGATCGAATCCTCGAGCCGCAGGATGTCGTTCGTCGGTCCGAGCGCCTGGGTCACCTCCTCCTCGATGCAGGCGCGGATCTCGTGCGGCGCGGCATGGGCAGGGAGGAAGACGGTGATCGCCTCGAACCGCTCCAGCCCGCGCCAGAACGGCCGCCCCTCCGCTGCGGCGCTGCGGAACTCCGCCCAG
>JAUHWJ010000023.1 GCA_030424705.1 Alphaproteobacteria bacterium
TGCCTCGACATCCCTGAATATCCCTGTCTGCGACGACTCACTGCACACATAGCGCACACGAAAATGGCCTCGATCACCAAGCTTCCCTCCGGCGCTTACCGGGTCCAGATCAGGCGGAAGGGCCGCTACGCAAGCGAGACGTTCCTTCGTCGCGACGATGCCCATAGATGGGCCCGCCAAGCCGAGACCCTGGTCGATCAGGGACAGCCGCCCAACCGATCATCCGTAGCCCGCCTGCACACGTTCGGCGATCTGGTGGACCTTCACATAGCCGATATGTGCGCCGTAGGGAAACCACCGAGACGCAGCAAGGCGGCGACCCTCACAACGCTCAAGCGTGACCTCGGCAAAGAGAAAATCGGGTGCCTGGATCGGCACAAGCTCATCGAGTACGGGCGCAGGCGTGCGGACCTTGGCGCCGGGCCCGTGACGCTGGGCATAGACATCGGCGTGATCAAGATGATCATGACCCATGCCGCCGCCGTCCATGGCCTCGAGATTTCAGTCGAAGGGGTCGATCTGGCCCGCGTGGCGCTGAAGCGTCTCGGTCTGATCGGCAAAGGTATCGAGCGCGACCGACGTCCTAACACGGCAGAATTGAACCGCCTGTTTCTTCGGTTTGACAAGAACGCGCGTCTGACGATGCCCATGACGCGCATCGTCCAGTTCGCCATCGCAACCGCCCTTAGGCTGGACGAAATCTGTCAGGCTGACTGGAGCGACCTCGACATTGACGGTCGGATGCTCCTTGTCCGCGATCGAAAGGACCCGCGCAACAAGGCCGGCAACGACCAGCGGATCCCGCTCTTCGCTGCAACAGGGTACGACGCCTGGGCCTTGGTGATGGCGCAGGCCAAGTATCTCGGGAAGGTGGAGGGTCAGATTTTCCCCTACAACTCAAGATCCGTCGGGACCGCGTTCCGCCGAGCCTGCGCCGACGCTGACGTCAGGGACCTTCACTTCCATGACCTGCGCCATGAAGGTACGAGCCGCTTGTTCGAGGTCGGTCTGTCCATCGAACAGGTTGCCTTGGTCACCGGACACAAGGACTGGAAGATGCTCCGCCGGTACACCCACATTCGCCCCGAAGCGCTGCACCGCCTCGTTGAAGCCCGTGCGCCCTATTCAGAGGGAACATTGCAGCAGAGTGGAGTGCGCCCTCTTGACTTGACATAACCCGTTGGTCGTCTGGATAGGGGCGCGGGTATTGACGCGATAGCCGTCATTATGAAGGTCGGTGTCCATGCAGCGGTAGCCATAACCCTCGAACACGTTGGTGATGGCCCGGATCTTCGCTACGAACTGCCCGTCGCGAGGCCTGCATTCGGGCTTGATGCAGTAGGTGGATTGCGCGACGCTCGGGAGCTGGCCCCCACCGTAAGGAGAGGCTGCGGCGCCGCCCGTCACGGAAGCAGCCACACACCTCAGCTTAAGTCCGGAGCGAATATTCCCTTCTTGGGAACTCGATCTCAAGAGCCTGCCGACCGACCACTCGCTCGAGGCACCCTTTGGCAGCGAGCAACACCACCGTTGCGCCGCCCTCGTCACGGGCGCCGACTTTCGATTTCTCAACCTTTCGAACGCAAGCGTTCGCACAGATCATGTTCCGCGCCAAATCTAGCCTGCGCGAGACGGCGTGGAAGGTCTCTCCAGCATGGTGCGCGACGACCTAGGTTTCGAATTCGTGCTGCAATCGTGTTTCGACTTGGCCCTTTTTACTTCAGAAGCCGGACTCCGGTAGAATTATTCCGCGTCAGTCTGTCCCCCCAAGGGGCGCACGCCATCAAGGGGGCTTCTTGAGCACCGGTCCACAGACATGGTCACATTTTGGAGTCCGAGCGCGTCGGCGCAGACTTCGCCGGCGCTGCCCTCTGCGCTTTCTTGAATCCCCGATCAGTCGCCATGAACCTTGCGAGCATGGGCGCGACGAGTCGGGCAGGGTCGAGATGCTGGCCGGTCTCGCGGGAGAGGGCCTCGGCATAGGCGGCGAGATCGCGGTGGACGCCAGCCGGGAGTTCGACGGCGAGCTTCACCGGCTTGTCGTCCGGGATGGCGCCGAGCTTCAGTCTGGTCATCGGATTTCTCCGAGGGGTTCGAGGATGAGATCGCGGGTGACCATGACGCGGACGGGGAAGCCCGGGCGGATGGTCAGGGTCGGGGGAGCGGAGAGCTGACGGCGGACGATGTCATCGCCGGCGCGCCCGACGGTGCCCTGCGCCGCCTCGCGGATCGCGCGGGCGATGTCGTCGTCGCTGTCGACGCCGAGCTCGGCGCCGATGTTGAGGAGCGTGGCGAGGCCGGCGGCAAGGAGGATGCGGCCCCAATGATTGTCGACCTCGTCCTCGAGGCCGGCGGCGCCGGACGCGTCGGCGCCCGGTTCGCGCATGAGGATGATCGAGCGGCCGTCGGGCAGGATCAGGCGGGTCCAGACCAGGAGTAGTCGGGTCTGCCCGGCGGCGATACGGCTGTCATATTCGCCGAGCAGGCGCGCGCCCTGCGGGATCAGGAGATAGCGGCCAGAGGGGCTGTCATATACAGGCGCGGTGACCTGCGCCGCGATCTGGCCGGGAAGGTCGGAGCGGAGGCCGGTGATCAGCGCGGCCGGGATGACGCTCCCCGCCTGCAGGATGTAGGGGCTCGGCGGCAGGGCGAGACGCTCGGGGCTGACCGGGTCGCGGCCCGTCGCCCGAGCCAGGAAGGCCTCTCGCGCGGCGACGGAATCCGATGCGCCCGGGCTGGGGGGGAGCGACGGCAAGCCGCCGGGACCAGCGGGCGCGGCGCCCCCAGCTGGCGCGCCGCCGGGCGGGACGGTCCGGGCCTCGGCGAAGAGCGCGCTGAGACGGGCGGACTCGATCTCCTGCAGGCGGCGCTGCTCGTCCGGGTCGAGAGGCGTCGGACCCGCTGTGACGGGCCCGGTTGGCACGGCGACGCCCCTCTCCTGCGCGGCGATGGTCGGTCTGCCGAGATAGCCGGGCAGCGGCGGGCCGAGACGAGGGATGTCGGCATAGGAGCCGGGCAGCGTCGAGAGGCCCTCGGCCTGCTGGACCCGGTCGGTGGAGTAGAGTTCGGCGTGCTCGTCGCCCCCGCGTCGATCCTGCAGCGCGACGATCAGGATCGCGCCGAGCCCGAGCCCGCCCATGGTCGCGGCGGTCGTGACGGCCTTGCGAGAGAGACGCATCACCCGCGGCGGATCGGGGCGGAGGCGCAGGTCGTCGGCGATCTGGGCCTCGGTCCGCGGGCGCGCCGGATCGGTGTCCGCACGGGTCACCGCCCCCGCTCCTCCGGCTCGGGCGCCTGGCGCGGCGCGGTCAGCCTGCGACCGTCGGTCCGCTCGATCCGCACCACCTCCTGTGGTTCGCCGCCGAGACGCAGCTCAGCCGCCGCGAAGAGACGGTCGACGATCAGGACGTCGCCATGCACACGGGTGTTGGCGATCTCGGCCCCCCCATCCGGGCCGATCACGAAGAGCGGCGGCATCTCGCCCTGCGCGATCCCCGGCGGGAAGACCACATAGACGCGGCGACCGTCGTCGAAGACTGAGACCGGCCGCCAGGGCGGGCTGTCGCCGGAGAGCGCGTAGCGATGGCGGCGGTCGGCCTCATCGGGGATGACGGGACGGCTAAGGATCAGCGGGCCTTTCGCGGCAGGCTCATCGGGATAGGCCCAGGCGATGGCCGGCATCCAGACCTCGTCGCTGGCGCGGAGCTCGACGTGATAGCTCCGCCGGTCGGTGCTGATCACGAGGTTGGTGACGATGTCGGGGCGCGTCGGCTTGACGAGGACATGGACCCGAGCGGTCCGGCCGGCCCCGCTCGTCGTGTCGCCGATGATCCAGCGCGCGGTGTCGCCCGCGGCGATGGGGCCCGGACCGGCGAGCCGCTCGCCGGGCTCGAGCGCGAGCGACGTGATCCGCCCCGGCGCGGCATGGACCTGGTAGAGCGCGCCCTCGGACCATGGGAAGACCTGCAGCGCGTTGTGATAGCCCTCGCGCCTGGGCTCGACGCGGGCGGCGGCGTTAGCGGCGAGGATGCGCGCCTCGACGGTCGCTGCGCCCGGATCGCCGCCGCGGGATGGTGTCCATGGGGGCGGGACATGGACGGGACGCGGCCGTTCCTCCAGCACGGGCGGCGGGGGCGGCGCGAGCGCGGGAACGCGGTCGTCATAGGCGATCTGAGGCAACGGCGCCGGGGCGCAGGCGGCGAGCGCGGTCGCGGCGAGGAGGAGGACGGGGAGCGACCGGGGCGCCTTCATGACGCCGTCTCCCGCGACCAGTTGATCGCGTGGACATAGACGCCGAGCGGGTTGGCGCGGAGCCTGTCCGCGTCGCGCGGGATCTGGATCGCAACTGTCAGGATCGCGGTCCAGCGCTCGGTCGTGGCGAGCTGGCCGTTGACGTAGCGCCGTTCGATCCAGGCGACGCGGAAGCTCGTCTCCGAGGCGCGGATCACGCTCGATATCTCGACCGCGACCTGGGTGTCGCCGAGCCGGGCGAAGGGATCGGCGATCCGGGCGTGGTCGTTGAGCGCCGCGGCGCCCCGGTCGGTCGCGAAGTCATAGGCGCGGAGCCAGTTCTGGCGGAGCACGATCGGATCGGCGGGGACCTGGCGGACGTTCTCGACGAAGCGGGCGAGATGCCAGGCGATCTGCGGATCGGTCGGGCGATACTCGGCCGGCGCCGGGGCGACGGCGCGCGCGGCGCCGAGCCGGTCGACCTCGACGACGTAAGGAACGACCCCGCCCCGGGTCGACAGCCAGACCAGCGCGGCGGAGAGTCCGGCCGAGAGCGTCAGACAGCCGAGCGCCATCAGCCGCCAGTTGCGGGCCTGGACGCGGGCGGAGCCGATGCGCTCGTCCCAGACCTGCGCAGCCTTCTGGTAGGGCGTGACCGGTTCGGGCGTCACGCCGTAGCGGGAGGAGGGTCGTCGGAACATGATCAGGACCTCTCGGTGAGGCTGACGGAGGCCCCGCCGCCGCCTTGGTCGCCGGAGCGGAGCGCATGGGCGGCGGTGACGAGGCCGTGATGGAGGCTCTGCTGTCGCTTCATCCGCCGCGCCCAGGCGGGCGGGCCGTCAGCGGGGGGTGAGGCGAGTGACGACGGCGCGGCGCCGGTGAGGGCGGCATGGGCGCCGCTGCGGCCTGACTGCGCGCTCTCCGACAACGCGCGGCGGAGCGGGCTGACGGCGGTCAAAGCCGCTGCGCGACCCGTCGCCATGGTCCCGCCCGCGGCCTTGCCAGCCGGGGTTGCGCGGCCGGCGGCTCCGAGCTCGAAGGCCGAAGCGCCGCCGGCGCCGAGCGCCGTGGCGCCGCGGACCGCCGAGCCGGCGGCGCCGAGACCGATCCGCGTCGCGGCCGCGCCGCCGACCGCGGCGCCGCCGACCGCAAGGCCGGCGCCGACCGCGGCCCCCGCCCCGAGCTGCGGGCCGCCCGAGACGATGCCGTTGGCGATTCCGGGGCCGAATATGCCGAGCGCGAGGATCGCCAGCGCGCCGAGGACGACCGACATCGCCTCCTCGATCGTCGGCGGGCCGGCGAAGCCCGTCGTGAACTCGCCGAAGATGGTCGAGCCGATGCCGACGATGACCGCGAGGACCAGCACCTTCACACCCGAGGAGATGACGAGGCCGAGGACCCGCTCGGCCATGAAGGCGGTCTTGCCGAAGAGACCGAACGGGACAAGCACGAAGCCCGCGAGCGTGGCGAGCTTGAACTCGATCAACGTGACGAAGAGCTGGATCGCGAGGATGAAGAAGGCGAGGAGCACGACGGCCCAGGCGAACATGAGGATCGCGATCTGGACGAAGTTCTCGAAGAAGGCGGTGAAGCCCATCAGGTCGGCGACGGCGGAGAGGATCGGTCGCCCGGCCTCCAGCCCGACCTGCGCGATACGGCCGGGTTGCAGGAGCTCCCCTGCCCCGATGGCGCCGCCTGTGGCCAGAAGGCCGAGCCCGGCGAAGCTGTCGAAGACGATCCGGGCGAGGTCGCTCCACTCGCCGATGATGTAGGCGAAGATCCCAACGAAGAGGGTCTTCTTCACGAGCCGGGCGATGATGTCCTCATCCGCGCCCCAGGCCCAGAAGAGCGCGGCGAGCGTGACGTCGATCACGATCAGCGTCGTGGCGAGGAAGGCGACGTCGCCGCCAAGGAGGCCGAAGCCCGAATCGATATAGGTCGCGAAGACCTCCAAGAAGCGGTCGATGACTCCGACGCCGCCCATCGGTCACTCCGCCCCTGCCGGCCGCGCTGGCCCCGTCGCCGTCTCGGGCGGCGGACCGAAGAAACGCCTCCGGGCCTCCTCCCAGGCGGCTCGGCATCCTTCCAGCGCCGCCTCGTCGCTCGGCGCGACCGTCCGGCAGCGGGCCAGCGTCCCGGCAAGCGCAGTCGTCACGGATTTGTCCGCCGCGATCGCCGGTCCGGCCTCCCCCGTGACGGCGACCTCCGCGAACTCGAAGGCGGCGGCGAGGACGGCGAGCCCGCCCATGCCGAGCGCGAGCGCGCGGAGGGTGGAAGCGGTTCCGAGCGGCATCGCCTCACTCCCCGAAGAGCCGGACAGGGCTCGGCTCGTAGCCGCCGCCATAGTCGAGGAAGCGGGCGAGAGCCTCGCGCGCCTGAGCCTCCGCCGAGGCGGCGCGGACGGCCTCCATCGTGACGGCGCGATTCTGCGCCGCGATGGCGGCGGCCAGATCGGAGAGCTGCGCCGATTGCAGCGCCAGCAGCTGGTTCCCGGCCTGCGCCGCCTGCAACGCGCCGACCGCGCCCTGGCTCTCGCGGACGAGGGCGCCCATCTCGGCGCGGGAAGCCTCGATGTTGCCGACGACGCCGGCCTGCACGCGGAGCGCCGCCTCGAAGCCCGCGACCGACATCTCCCAGCGCCGCCGCGCGCCGTCGATCATTGCGTCGAACGCGCCCTGCGCCGCTGCGGCGCCGTAGTCCTCCGAAAAGGCCTCCTCGATGGCGGCGACGTCGAAGGCGAGCCCGCCGGCCCCGTCCAGCAGCGCCTGCGTCTCGCCGACCGCCTCCCGCAGCCGCGCGAGCGAGGAATGCGGCAGATGCGCGAGGTTCAGCGCATCGTTCATCAGCATGCGCGCCTCATTCTGCAGCTGGGCGATCTGGTTGTTGATCTGCTCGAGCGCCCTTGCGGCGGAGAGGATGTTCTCGGCGTGGTTCCACGGGTCGTAGACGATCCTCCCGCCGCCGCCGAAGAAGGCCAGCGCAGGCGTGGTCAGCACGGGCGTCAACGCCAGCGCGCCGACGAGCGCGGTTGCGGCGAGCTTCCGGGACGGGCGGTCAGGCGTGCGGGTCATCTGATGTCTCCTTGTCGACAGGTTCTGTGGGTGATGGGGCCGCCTCGGGGCCGAGCAGGTCGACTGCCCAGTCGAGGCCGCGATGCCGCAGCCAGGCGGCGGGAAAGCCGGCGCGGCCGTGATTGGTGAGGATCTCGGTGATGGCGGTCTGGTCGGCCTTGGCAGAGGCGGCGGTGAAGGCGAGGGCGACCTCACCGAGGCCGAGCGCGAAGAGCCGGTTGCCGCGCCGCGACTGGCAATAGTAGTCGCGCTTCGGGATGGCGCGGGCGAGGATCTCGATCTGCCGGTCGTTCAGGCCGAAGTTCTGGTAGATGCGCGCGATCTGCGGCTCGAAGGCCCGTTCGTTCGGCAGGAAGATGCGTGTGGGGCAGCTCTCGACGATCGCGGGCGCTACAGCCGAACCGTCGATATCGGCCAGCGACTGGGTGGCGAAGACGACGAAGGCGTTCTTCTTCCTGAGCGTCTTCAGCCATTCGCGGAGCTGCGCGCCGAAACTGGCGTCGTCGAGCGCGAGCCAGCCCTCGTCGATCAGGATCATCGTCGGCCGCCCGTCGAGCCGGGCCTCGATCCGGTGGAAGAGATAGGCGAGGACGGCGGGCGCCGCAGGCGAGCCGATCAGCCCCTCGGTCTCGAAGGCGAGCACGTCCGCCGAGCCCAGCGCCTCGGCCTCGGCGTCGAGCAGCCGCCCGAACGGCCCGCCGAGGCAGAAGGGCTTCAGCGCGCGCTTCAGCTCGGTCGATTGCAGGAGGACCGAGAGCCCGGTCAGCGTGCGCTCCTCGACCGGGGCCGAGGCAAGCGAGGTCAGCGCCGACCAGAGGTGATCGCGCGCAACCGGGTCGATCGTCGCGCCCTCGCGGCCCAGCATCCCCGCGAGCCAGTCCTGCGCCCAGGCGCGCTCCGCCGCCTCGTCGATCCGGGCGAGCGGCTGCAGCTGGACGGCGGGCGCCTCGTCAGCGAGCGCGTCGCCGAGGTTCTCCCAATCCCCGCCCATGGCGAGCGCGGCGCAGCGGATCGAGCCGCCGAAGTCGAAGGCGAAGACCTGTGCGCCCGGATAGCGGCGGAACTGCAGCGGCATCAACGCCAGCAGCACCGACTTGCCCGCCCCGGTCGGCCCGACGATCAGCGTATGGCCGACATCGCCGACATGGGTCGAGAAGCGGAACGGCGTCGAGCCCTCGGTCTCGGCGTGAAAGAGCGGCGGGCCGTCCAGATGGTCATTGCGCGCGGGGCCGGCCCAGACCGCCGAGACCGGGATCATGTGCGCGAGGTTCAGGGTCGAGATCGGCGGCTGGCGGACATTGGCGTAGAGATGGCCGGGCAGCGAGCCGAGCCAGGCGTCGAGCGCGTTCAACGTCTCGGGGATGCAGGTGAAGTCGCGGCCCTGGACGATCTTCTCGGCGGTCTTGAGCCGCGCCTCGGCCGCTCGGGGATCTTCGTCCCAGACCGTGATCGTGGCGGTGACATAGGCGGCGCCGGCGAGATCGGCGCCGAGTTCCTGCAGCGCCGCGTCGGCGTCGGCGGCCTTGTTGGCGGCGTCGCTGTCAAGAAGCGTCGAGGCCTCGTTGGTCATCACCTCCTTCAGGATCGCCGCGACCGACTTCCGCTTGGCGAACCACTGGCGGCGGATGCGGGTGAAGAGCCGGGCGGCGTCGGTCTTGTCGAGACAGATCGCGCGCGTCGACCAGCGATAGGCGAAGGCCTGACCGTTGAGCTCGTCGAGCAACCCCGGCCAGGTCGCGCTCGGAAATCCCAGGATCGTGAGGGTGCGGAGATGCATCGCGCCGAGCCGCGGCGCGAGCCCGCCGAGGAGCGGTTCGTCCGCGAGCACCGCATCGAGATGCATCGGCGTCTCGGGGACGCGCACGCGCTGGCGGCGGGTCGAGACGGTCGAATGGAGATAGGTCAGGGTCTCCTCGTCGCCGAGCCAGGCGACCTCGGGCATGAAGCCTTCGAGAAGATCGAGGAAGCGGTCGGTGCGGCCGGTGAACGTGGCGAGGAGTTCAGCGGGCTCGGCTCCGCGCGCGGGCGCGTTCTCGATCAGCCAGCCGCCGGCGCGGCGAACCTCGTCTGCCGGCGGCATCCAGACCAGCGTCAGAAAATACGCGCTCTCGAAATGCCCCTGTTCCTCTTCGAACTGCGCCCGTCGCTCTGCGTCGACCAGCGCTGAGACCGGGTCGGGGAAGTCGGAGACCGGGTAGTCCTGCGCGGGAATCCGCTGCGCCTCGACGAAGACCGCCCAGCCGGAGCCGAGGCGTCGCAACGCCGCGTTGAGTCGGGCGGACGTGGCGACCAATTCGGCAGGCGTGGCGGAATCGAGATCAGGCCCGCGGAACCGGCCGCAGCGCTGCAGCGAGCCGTCTTTGTTCAGGACGACGCCCGGCGCGACCAACGCCGCCCAGGGCAGGAAATCCGCCAGCGAGGCAGGTTTGGCGCGATACTCTGCGAGGCGCAGCATCGTTTCAGACCCCGAACCAGGCTGGGTAACGGAGATGTCGTCGCGCCGCCTCGGCGATCTGCGGGTCGCGTTTTGCAGCCCAGACAGCGAGTAAATGGCCGACGATCCAGACGACCAGACCGACCAACCAGAGCCGCAGCCCCAAACTGATCGCGGCGGCGATCGTGCCGTTGGCGATGGCGACGGCGCGCGGCGCGCCCGCGAGCAGGATCGGCTCTGAGAGCGCCCGGTGAACGGGGGCGTAGTAGCCGGGGATGTCGGTCGAGCGGTCCATCTCAGATCAGCGCCCCGCCGCCGAAGGAGAAGAAGGAGAGGAAGAAGCTCGAGGCCGCGAAGGCGATGGAGAGGCCGAAGACGATCTGCACCAGCCGCCGGAAGCCGCCGCCCGTGTCGCCGAAGGCGAGCGTCAGGCCGGTCACGATGATGATGATCACCGCGACGATCTTGGCGACCGGGCCCTCGATCGATTCGAGGATCGTCTGCAGCGGCGCTTCCCAGGGCATGCCGGATCCGGCGGCCAGCGCCGCATCGGGGACGAGAAGGGAGCAAGTTGACAGGGCGACGGCGCCAGCGAGGGCAATGGAGGGCAGGCGTGGGATCATGAGGCGTCTCCGGATGTGGGGGTGAGCAGGTCTTCGATCGCGTAGTCGCCTGCCTGCGTCAGCCCGGCGACCCGGGCGAGTTCGGTCAGCCGCCGTGCGGCGCCGCGCCCCGTGAGCACCGCGACGAGGTCGATGGTCTCGGCGATCAGCGCTCGGGGCACGGTGACGACCGCCTCCTGGATCAGCTGCTCCATCCGGCGGAGCGCCCCGAGCGCCGAGCTGGCATGGATCGTCCCGATCCCGCCGGGATGGCCGGTGCCCCAGGCCTTCAGGAGATCGAGCGCCTCGGCGCCGCGCACTTCGCCGATGGGAATGCGGTCAGGGCGCAGGCGGAGCGAAGAGCGGACGAGATCGGACAGCGTCGCCACCCCGTCCTTCGTGCGAAGCGCCACGAGATTGGCCGTCAGGCACTGGAGCTCGCGGGTGTCCTCGATCAGCACCACGCGGTCCGCAGTCACCGCCACTTCAGCCAGCAACGCGTTGGTCAGCGTCGTCTTGCCGGTCGAGGTCCCGCCCGCGACGAGGATGTTTGCCCGGGCGGCGACGGCGTGGCGGAGGAGCTCTGCGGCGTGCGGCGTCATGATCCCCGCCGCCGCGTAATCCCACAGCGTGAAGACGGCGACCGCCTGCTTGCGGATGGCGAAGGCCGGAGCCGCGACGACCGGCGGGAGCAGACCCTCGAACCGCTCGCCCGTCCCGGGCAGCTCCGCCGAGAC
>JAUHWJ010000581.1 GCA_030424705.1 Alphaproteobacteria bacterium
GGGGCGCGCTGAGCCGGGAGGCCCCCTACCCTTTCAGCCGCTTCGCCCGCATGGCGAGGAGCCGGAGACGGAGCGCGTTGATCTTGATGAAGCCCTGCGCGTCCTTCTGGTCATAGGCGCCGCTGTCTTCCTCGAAGGTCACGTGCTGCTCGGAATAGAGCGACCGGTCGGACCAGCGGCCGACGCAGGAGACCCGGCCCTTGTAGAGCTTCAGCCGGACCGTGCCCTGCACATGTTCCTGGCTGTGGTCGATCAGCGCCTGCAGCATCTCCCGCTCGGGGGAGAACCAGTAGCCGAAATAGATCAGCTCCGCATAGCGCGGCATCAGCTCGTCCTTCAGGTGGGCGGCGCCCCGGTCCAGCGTGATCGACTCGATGGCGCGGTGGCCTTCGAGCATGATCGTGCCGCCCGGCGTCTCGTAGATCCCGCGGGACTTCATGCCGACATAGCGGCCTTCGACGAGGTCGAGCCGGCCGATGCCGTGCTTGCCGCCGAGCTCGTTGAGCCGGGTGAGCATGGTCGCGGGGGAGAGCGCCTCCCCGTTCAGGCTCACCGGGTCGCCGCGGAGATAGCCGATCTCGATGAATTCGGGCTCGTCGGGCGCCTTCTCCGGGTCCACCGTCCGCTGGTAGACGTAATCGGGCGCTTCCTCGGCCGGGTCTTCCAGCACCTTGCCCTCGGAGGAGGTGTGGAGGAGGTTCGCGTCCACCGAGAAGGGCGCCTCGCCGCGCTTGTCCTTCGGGACGGGGACCTGATGCGCCTCGGCCCATTCGATGAGCTTGGTGCGGCTCGTCAGGTCCCAGAGCCGCCAGGGCGCGATCACCTTGATGTCGGGTTCGAGGGCGTAAGCGGAAAGCTCGAAGCGCACCTGGTCGTTGCCCTTGCCGGTGGCGCCATGGGCGATGGCGTCGGCGCCGGAGGCGCGGGCGATCTCCACGAGGTGCTTGGAGATGAGCGGGCGCGCGATGGAGGTGCCGAGGAGATAGAGCCCCTCATAGACCGCGTTGGCGCGGAACATGGGGAAGACGAAATCCCGCACGAATTCCTCGCGCACGTCCACGATGTGGATGTTTTCCGGCTTCACGCCGAGAAGCTGCGCCTTCGCCCGCGCCGGCTCCAACTCCTCCCCCTGGCCGAGATCGGCGGTGAAGGTGACGAGCTCGCAGCCGTATTCGTCCTGCAGCCATTTGAGGATGATCGAGGTGTCGAGCCCGCCGGAATAGGCGAGGACGACTTTCTTCGGGGCGTTGGCGGCGGGCATCTCTTCCTCCGGGCTGGTCGCGCGGCGTTTATCGCGCGGCGTGCGGGGTTGCAATCGGCGCGGGGCGGGGGAAGCTGCCGGAGGAGAGGGAGGGCGCGATGCGTGCGACGTTCGATTTCACGGGCGCGGAGGCGCTCGTCACCGGCGGGTCGGACGGGATCGGCCTCGCCATCGCCCGCGCCTTCCGGGAGGCGGGGGCGGCGGTGACGGTGACGGGGACGAAGGCGCGGGCCGAGGCGTATCCGCAGGACCTGTCGGGCTTCCGCTACCTGCCGATGATCGCGGACGACGCGGCGAGCGTGGACGCCGTCGCGGCGGCCTTTCCGGCGCTCGACGTGCTGGTGAACAATGCGGGGACGGCGGTGCGGCCGCCCGAGGCGGCGACGCCGGAGGGCTTCGCGCGGAACATCGAGATCAACCTCAACGCCGTCTATCGGCTGACGGCGGGATTGAAGCCCGCGCTCGCCGCCCGGAAGGGTTCGGTGGTGAACGTCGCCTCGATGACGAGCTACATCGCGGCGCCGCTCATCCCCGGCTACGGCGCCTCCAAGACCGCCATCGTCTCGCTCACCAAGTCGCTCGCGGCGGCCTGGGCGCGGGACGGGATCCGGGTCAACGCCGTCGCGCCCGGTTGGATCGAGACGAAGCTGACGGCGGTTCACCGGGAGCGGGAGGCGGCGAACGCGGCGATCCTCGGGCGGACGCCGTTCGGGCGGTGGGGGAAGCCGGAGGAGATGGCGGGGCCCGTGCTTTTCCTCGCCTCCGGGGCGGCGGGGTTCGTCACGGGCGTGACGTTGCCGGTGGACGGCGGATACAGCAGCGCATGAGGGCGAGATGGGCTTCGATCTGATCCTGAAGGGCGGGCGGATTTTCGACCCCGGCGCGGGGCTCGACCGCGTCGCCGATATCGGCTTCACGGGGGGGAA
>JAUHWJ010000582.1 GCA_030424705.1 Alphaproteobacteria bacterium
CGCGGCTATCTCCCCAAACCCATCGGAATCGATAGTCTCCGCGCCACGCTGGCTCTTGATGTGGAGGCTCTATCGGCTCTCTGAATGGCGCGACACAAGGAACCAGTCGAAGAGCGATCTTGTTACGCCCCGCTCCCTCTGGCGCATGTCTTGCTGCGCGTCCCCGCGGCGGGGCTGAGGCGGTAGAGCCGGAAGCGGCCGTAGCCCTTCGCGGCTTCGACTTCGCCCACATATTCGGGCTTCGCCGGCTCGTCCGACTCGAGCGCGAGTTCGGCGGCGAACTCCTCCGTGACGAAGATCCGCCCGGCCTTCGTGATCGGTTCGATCCGCGCCGCGCGCGCGACCGCTTCGCCGAAGAAATTGGGCGCGCCGGTCACCGGGTCCCGGAGCGGCCACATGACGCCAGCGTGAAGGCCGAGCCTGATCGCGAGGTCGGGCGGCAGGCCGGCGGCTTCCAGATCGAGCTCCGCCATCATCCCTTGCAGCGTCAGCGCAAAGTCCGCCGCCGCGCCCGCGCGCTCCCATACCGCGAACACCCCGTCGCCCCAGGTGTTGAGAAAGACCGCTCGCCCGCGTCGCGCGCCGGCCTCCTCCGCGGCGCGATGCGCGGCTCCGAGAACCGTTTCGACAAAGCGGGGCAGTTGCGCCTCCTTGAGCTTCGAGAAGTTCTTCACATCGCCGAACACGACGGCGCGCGAGACGCGGGTCGGCGCGGGGGCGTTCGCTTGCGGCCGGCCCCCTGCCGCCGGCGCGCCAAGATCCGCCACGTCCACCACATGCTGGGCGAGCCCCGTCCGACGCCAGACGGCCCCGTCCGCCGCGGCGCCCGCGACCCCGTTCGGCTCGCGCCCGTCCCAGACCAGCAATTGCGTCGCTTCCGCAAGAACCCGCCCGGCGCGGAGGATCGCCGCGCCCATCGCCACGCGAGAGACCGCGGCGAAATCCTCGTCGCACATATCCGCCGGCGCGCCCGCGCTCAGGAACCGGACCCGCGACCGGGGGTTGCGGAGACAGGCCCGCGCGCGCCTCACCCAAAGCTCGCCGGCCGGCCTAACGGAGCGATCGAGAAAGTCGGGCAGCGCGAAGGGGAGATGAATCCAGGTCTCGATTCCGCGCTCCAGCGCCCATTCCGCCACGATCACGTCCGAGCCCGAGGCGAGCGAGCCGTGCACGGATGACGGGCCGATCCGCTCCAGCGCCACGTGAATCCTTGCGGTCAAAGCCGCCTCGTTCCGCCAGAGAATGCGCCCCGCGCGGGCGCCGCGCGGGGCGATCATGTGCCCGGCGTGATGCAGCGCCGGCCCGGGGCGCAGGAGCGCCAGTGCGGGATGGTCCGGCGCGATCCGGGTCAACTGCCTCAGCGTCGAGGCGCGCGCGCCGAGGCCGGCGCCGGGAGAGGCCGCGGCGCGGGCCAGCGCGGCGGAGACGGGGCATCCACCGCGATCAGGTATTCCGCCCGCGTCGCCAAGCTCCAGTATGTCTCCGCAGGCTCGGTTTCGCCAAGTCGGCGCGCGACCTCGGCAGCCGGGGCGAGGTCGTCGAGCAGGCGGGAGAGGGTGAGCGCATTCACGGCGTTGTATTCGAACTGCGTTCTGTCCGCGTCCGGCCCGGTCTCCGCGGCCATGGCGAGGTAGAGATCGCGGCTCTCCCGCAGCAGCCGCCCGCGCTCCGCGCCCTCCGGCGCGGCGAAGCCCAGATCCTTCAGAAGCCGTGCGCGAAGCGACCGCGCAAGCCCTCCTTCGGCGGCGAGCCCGTAGGCGTCATAGCGTTCCCGCGCCTCCTCCAGCGACGCCATGCGCGCCAGCGCGATCACCTCCTCGATCCGGATCGCGAGAAGCTCGGCCGGAGCGCAGCGGAGGGCCGCATGGCTCCGCGCATGATCCACGGCGGCGAGGAGTTCGCCGTCTGTCATCAGCGCCTTCATTCGTTCGAGCGTCATGCGATCTCCCGCGTGCGGGCCGGGCGCGATGTCGGGCGGTCGGTCATCGCGGGCGCATGTCGCGGGCGAGGCGGAAGCCGTATTCCTTCGCACGCCAGTCCCGGTCGTTGGAGTAGCGGGCGGCGGGGCGGGCCATCCAGGGACGGTCGGTGAAGGAGCCGCCCTTCAGCACGTGGCGGCGCGCCATCGGGGCGTCGCTCTCCCAGCGCCGGGCGGAGCCGTCGGTCGGGTTGTTTTCCACGT
>JAUHWJ010000583.1 GCA_030424705.1 Alphaproteobacteria bacterium
CACCGTTCTCGCCCCGGTCTACGGCCCGCCCTTCGTGCGGGACGCCGCGGGCGGGCGCCGTTATGCGACGATGGCGGATTTCGAGACGTTCGTGAAGCTCGGCTACATGTCGAAATGGCTTCACCATTCCGGCGGCACCGTCTGCGAGCCGACCGACATCGCGGTGAACAAGAGGCATCTCGACATGCTGCTGGCGCATATGCGCCTTTCTGACAAGCCCTTCATGGGCTCCGTGACGGCGCCGGAGCGGGCGGCGGATTCGGTCGCCATGTGCGAGATCCTCTTCGGGAAGGACTTCGTGGCGGAGAACGCCGTGATGACCTCGCTCATCAACATCAACTCGCCGCTGACGCTGGACGGGACGATGATGGGCGCGCTCGAAGTCTACGCCGCGGCGGGGCAGGCGACGATTATCTCCCCCTTCATCGTCGGCGGGGCGATGGCGCCCGTCTCCGTGGCGGGGACGCTGACGCAGGTTCTGGCGGAGGTGCTCGCGGGCGTCGCCTATTCGCAGCTGATCCGGCCCGGCGCGCCGGTGATCTTCGGCGCCTTCGTCGCCTCCATCGACATGAATTCCGGCGCGCCGACCTTCGGCACGCCCGAGGCGAGCAAGATCCTTTGGGGCGCGGGCCAGCTGGCGCGGCGCATGAACCTGCCGTTCCGTTCCGGCGGCGGGCTCTGCGGCTCCAAGCTGCCGGACGCGCAGGCGGCCTATGAGAGCGCGAACACGCTCAACGCCGCGCTGATGGGCGGGGTCAATTTCATGCTCCACGCCTGCGGCTGGCTCGAGGGCGGGCTCGTCTCCTCCTTCGAGAAGTTCGTCATGGATGCGGACCAGCTCGGCGCGCTCCATTCCCTCGCCGCCGGGATCGACATGTCCGAGAACGGGCAGGCGATGGACGCGATGCGGGAGGTCGGGCCCGGGGGGCACTATCTCGGCTGCGCGCATACGCAGGCCAACTTCAAGTCCGCCTTCTGGCGCTCCGACCTCTTCGACTACAAGCCCTTCGAGACCTGGGTGGAGGAGGGGGCGCGGGACACCGAGGCGCTCGCCTCCGCGCGGGTCGCCCGGCTTCTGGGAGATTACCAGGCCCCGCCGCTCGACGAGGGGGTCGCGGAGGCGCTCCGCGATTTCGTCGCGCGGCGGAAGGCTGCGGAGCCTGACGCCTTCGTCTGAGGCTCAGGCGGGCGCCCAGCTCGGCGACCAGCGCCGTCAGCAGGCCGACATGGCGGGTGATCGAATAGCCGGCCGCGCCGGCCTTGCGCTGTTCCTCGCAGGCTTCCTCCGCGGCGGCGAGCGCCGGCAGGACTGCGGCCGAATCACGTCCGGACATCTTCGGCAGCATGCGCGCAAGGTCGCGCTCACGGCGATAGAGCGCGGCTCCGGCGGCGGCGGCGCGACTCAGGAGGCGGGGGCGGCGGAGGGTGCGGGTCATGTCCAGATCTCTCCTTTTGGGATGACGCCCCCTCAATAACGCACGTTATGCGGGTGTTGCCTCTTCGGGCGCTGATCGCGCGATGGCGCGTAACGTTCTGTAAACGAAGGATAATGACGAAACAGCGTTAAGCGTATGTTCATCAACCGGAGGTAGCACTATCACGTCTAAAAGTTGAATCAAGTCTGGGGCATCCACATGATGACGACCGAAGACGCTCTCGCAAGCTGCGAAGGCTACGCCCGCGCCGCCTTCGCCGCTTCGGGCGACCGCCGCACGCGGGATGTCGCGCTCTATCTCGCCCATGTGGGCGCGGGGGTGCCGATGCGCGCCCTCGCCCGGGCCAGGGGGCGCCAGCCCTCCACCGTGATGCGCGCGATCCGCCGGATCGAGGCGCTGCGCGACGATCCGCTTCTCGAACGCGCGCTGACGACGCTCGAGGAGGAGGCGTTCTCGCTCTCCCGCTCCATCGTGAAGAAGGACACGCCGATGCAGACCGACTCCGCCCGCCCCTCGCGCCGCGGTCCGCGGCTCCCGGAGTCCGAGCGCGCCGCGCTCGAACGGCTTGCAGAGCCGGATTCTTTTCTCCTCGTCGCGAACGGGGCGGAGAAGGCGGGCGTGTTCGCGTCGCAGAACGGGTTCCGCAAGCCCGTCGCGCTCGTGCCGGTCGCGGCGGCGACGCGCTTCCTGACGAAGGACTGGGTCAAGTGCGTATCGCGGACGGACATTTCCGCCCGCTATGCG
>JAUHWJ010000584.1 GCA_030424705.1 Alphaproteobacteria bacterium
ATGCCGACATGGAGGCGAGCCGAGACGTCGGGCAGGGCGCCGCAGAACCGGCTGTTGAAGAGCACCAGCCGTTCGTCCGGCCCGAAGAGCGCGAAACCCTCCTCCACCGCCTCCAGCGCGTTGGAGAGGTCGGCCCGCGCCCGCCGCTCCGAATCCATCGCCTCTGACAGGCGCGCATTGGATTCGTTCAGAAGCGCCAGGGTCTTCTCCAGTTCGCGCGTGCGCTGGCGCACCTCCTCCTCCAGCAGGATCGCGCGCTGGAAATGCGCGTAGCCGGCGCCCTGCTCGTCGGTCGCCTGCTCGACCCGCCGCATGAGCGCGTCGGTGATCGCGAGGAGCTTGGCGACGTTCCGCGCCGGCCCGTCATCCGGATTGAGCAGCGAGGAGGTCACGGGCCCATGCCTTCCGGAGGGTAGATGGCGAGGCCGGTCAGCGTCTGGTTCACATGGGCGCCGCCGAACTGCTCGCCATAGGTGTTGAAGCCGACGACGCGCCGCCGCGCCAGAGCGCGGGAGACGGCGCCGACCGCCTGCGTCTGCTCCGCCTCCACGCGGCGAAGGATGCAGTCGCAGGCGAGGATCGCCGCGGGCTCGCCCCCCTCCGCGAGCGAGGCGAATTCGCGTTCGAGATGCGTCGCGATGTCGGTCGGCTCCGCGAGGGTGAGGACGAGCCCCTCGTCGATGGCGGAGAAAAAGACGAGGTCGCCGTTGGGGGCGACCTGCCGGATGGCGCGGACGTGATGCTGCCCGCCGATCCGGACGAGAACCGGATGCGCCGCGAAGATGAATGGGGAAAGCTGTTCCGGGTCCTTGCCGAGGATGCGCGCATATTCGCGGGCTGCGGGCTCCGCATTGATTTCCCGCACCACGCGGCGGGCCGGGTCCGCGCAGGTGACCACCATGCGCGTTCCAGCCGGCTTCAGATGGTCCAGCCGGAATGTGCGGAGCCGGCAGCGCGTGCGGATGAGGGTGAGGACGGCGGCGTTGCTGCGGACATAGCCCCCCGCCATCACCGCTGTGTGGCGGAAGGAAAGCCCGTCGCCCGCCGACCCGCCGAAGAAGGGCGTCGGGCCGAGCGCGGCGGAGAGCCCCGCGGCGAGCGCCTCCTCCTTCATCGAGAGGCCGTCCACGAGGAGAAAGGCGCATTCCTCTGTCCAGTCCGGCCGGCGGAGGGAGAGCGCGGCGCGCGTGCGCAGAGCGGCGGCGGAGACGTCCTGCCGGTCTAGCGCGCCAAGATCGGGGATCAGCAACGTCTCCGCCTCGAAATCCTGCGCGGGAAAGCCGACGGCGACCACGGCGCCGCTCATGTATCCCTCCGGCCCGATCTCCCCGGCCGTGGTGCAGCCGACGAGCTTCGCCTCCGGCCGGGCGACGCGCATGGCGGCGGCGATACGGTCGAAATCGCCGAGGGGCGAGACGAAGAGCGTAACGAGCGCGAGAGGGCCGGGCCCGAGCGCGGCGTCAAGCGCGGAGACCGCCGCCGCAGCGTCGCTTGCCGGCGCGTAGGCGGTGCGCACCAACGCCGCTTCCACCGCGCCGAACGGCGCGTCCTCCCCGTCCATCAGCGCCTCCCGTTTTCTTTTTCGGGGAGACTACGCCTCGCGTCCGCCGCCGCGCAACAATTCCGTGAAATTCGCGCAGGAGGCGAGAAGGACGGCCTGGGTGCGGCTTTGCACGCCGAGCTTGCGGAGGATCGCCGTCATGTGCGCCTTCACCGTCGTCTCCGCGATGCTGAGCTCATAGGCGATCTGCTTGTTGAGCTTGCCGGCGCAGACGAGTTCGAGGATCCGGGCCTGTTGCAGCGTGAGGGCGCTGAGGCGGTCCACCGCCTCCGCCGCATCCGCGCGGGGCTGGTCCTTCCCTAGATGGGCGCAGGTTTCGGGGAGGTAGATCTCGCCCGCCGCGACGGCGTTCAGGGCGTCGCGGAAGCGCTCCGTCCGGCTGTGCTTCGGGACGAAGCCTGCCGCGCCGGCGCGGATCGCGAGGCTCACGATCCCGTCATCCGCCATCGAGGACACGACGAGGACCGGCGCGCCCGGCGCCGCGCGCTTCAGGCGGATCAGGCCGTCGAGGCCGTTGACGTCCGGCAGGTTGAGGTCGAGGAGGATCACGTCGGGCTCCGGCCCGGCTTCGAGAAGGACGAGCGCTTCCGAAAGCCGCTCCGCCGTGACGATGTC
>JAUHWJ010000585.1 GCA_030424705.1 Alphaproteobacteria bacterium
GAGCCGGCGGAGATCATCGTCTTCCATGACGAGATCGACCTCGCGCCCGGCAAGTGCCGGGTGAAGCATGGCGGCGGCCATGCCGGCCATAACGGCCTCCGCTCGATCCACCAGCATCTCGGCCCCGACTACGCCCGCGTCCGCCTCGGCGTCGGCCATCCGGGGCGGAAGGAGGAGGTGGCGAACTACGTCCTCCACGACTTCGCGAAGGCGGAGGAGGGCTGGCTCGACGACGTGCTGAGAGGCTGCGCCGACGGCGCGCCGGCCCTCGCGGCGGGGGACGATGCGGGCTTCATGAACGCCGTGGCCCTGCGCGCAGCGCCGCAGCGCCCGAAGCCCCCGAAGGCCGAGGCGCCGAAGGCCGAGCCCGCGCCGGAGCCGAAGCCCGAAACGCCGGAAAACCCGTTCGCCCGCCTCCTCGACCGCTTCCGCAAATGACCGCCCCCGTCACCGAGCGCCTCGACGCGACCGGCCTCCTCTGCCCGCTCCCCGTCCTCAGGGCGCGCAAGCGCCTCGCGGCGATGCCCCCGGGCGCAGTGCTCGAAGTGCTTGCGGACGATCCGGCGGCGGTGGTGGACATGCCGCATTTCTGCGCCGAGCAGGGGCACGAGCTGCTGGCGCAGGAGGCGGCGGAGCGCGGGGCGATCGTCTATCGGATCAGGCGGGGCGAATAGGCCCCTATTCCTTCTTCCGCCCCTTCAAAAACGCCTCGCACGGGTCCCCCCGGTCGAACGGCTCCGTGTAGATCACCGCATCGAACGGCGCACCGCCCTCCAGCGCCGCCGGGTCCGCTCCCTCCGAAATCTCGATCAGTCCGACCGAGAACACCGTCACCTCGGGCGCCGCGCGGCGGAGATAGAGCGGCGAGCCCCGGTCCGTCCGCGCATGGCCGTTGCCGGTGATGAAGACGACGGGCCGCCGCCCCGCCTCATGAAGCCTCAGCGCCGCGTCCGCGAAGGCCGCGTCGCGGAGCTGCTGCGCCTCGACCATGCCGGGGAGGATCGCGGTGGGAAGCGCTCCGCAATGCGCATCGTCCTGCTCGCGGATCATGTCCTTCGCCACGTCCTCGGGCAGCCTCTCATCGAGCCGATAGCGGGCGAGCGCCTCGCCCCCCGCCTTCGCCGCGCCCTCCTGCGCGCTCCGCATCAGAACCTCGCGCGGCACACCGCCGCCGGCGATCCACGCTCCGGGCGCGGCCTCGAAGATCGGCGCGTACATCGCCCAGTCCGGCCAGCCGGAATTCGCCCAGTCCAGCGCCTCCTCAAGACTCTCCCCGAGGTCGCGGGCGTTGTTCGCCGCATCCTCCTTCTCCTGCGGGATCATCTCGAAGGCGAGGCCGCCGGGGGCGAGCGCCGCGGTGAGCCGCGCCTGCCATTCGTGATGACGCGGATTGTCATGGCGCTCGCCCAGAATGGCGATGTCGGCTCCTTTCAGGAGCGCGACGAGCCCGGCCTCGTCCAGCGCCTCTCCCCCGGCGCAGATCGCGCCGGGGGCAGGGGCGCAAGGCGCCGCGAAAACGGCCGCCGGAGCGGCGAGAACGGCGAGGAGGAGAAGCTGGGCGCGTATCATGATCGGGGAGATAGGCGGAAATCGGAAAAGGCGAAACCCGTTCCGCCCTTCCTCCTGCCCCGCCTTGCGCCGGGCGGGTGGAAGCGCCGCCGGCGCCCCTCTCGGGAGAGGGGGTAGGGTTCCCCATGGGACGCACGCGCGCGGCGCTGGCCCCCGGCGCGCCGGCGGGCCATATAGAGGGGATGGGCCGCAACAGCTATCACCACGGCAACCTGAAGTCGGCCCTCGTCGAGGCCGTGCTCTCCCTGATCTCGGAGAAGGGGCCGAACGGCTTTTCCTTCGCGGAGGCGGCGCGGCGCGCCGGCGTCTCGCCCGCTGCGCCCTACCGCCACTTCAAGGACCGGGACGAGCTCATCGTCGAGACGGCGCGGCGCGGCTTCGAACTCTTCGCCGCAAGGCTGGAGGCGGCGTGGGACGAAGGGCGCCCCTCGGCGCTCTCTGCGTTCGAGCGCGTGGGGCGCGCCTATCTCGGCTTCGCGAAGGCCGAGCCCGCCTATTTCGCCGCGATGTTCGAGGCCGGCGTCTCGCCGGACCGGGACCCTGAATTGCGCGCCGCGGCCGACCGCGCCTTCAACGCCCTCCACCGCGCCTGCGTGAGG
>JAUHWJ010000586.1 GCA_030424705.1 Alphaproteobacteria bacterium
CCTCCTCCTGCCCTCGAATCCGTGGGGAGAGGGCGTCTGGTTCTTCAATCCGTTCGGCTGGCAGCTGATCTTCTTCACCGGCTTCGCCTTCGGCATGGGCTGGCTCCCGGCGCCGCCGGTGCGGCGGAGCCTCGTTCTCGTCGCCGCCGCCTACCTGATCCTCTCCGTCCCCATCGCGTATTTCCGGATTCTCGACGGCTCATACCTCCCCTACGACTGGCCGATCCGCATCTGGCTCGCAGACGCGAGGGACTTTCTCGGGCCGCTGATCGGCAAGTCCGGCGTCGGCCTCATGCGCTATCTCCATTTCCTCGCGATCGCCTATCTCGCCTGGGCGGCGGTGGGGCCGGGCGGCGCGCGGCTTCTCTCGGGCTGGCGCGCGCCGGATGCCGCGCGCGCGCCCGTCCTCGCGATCTGCGGCGTGGTCGCGCTGGCGACGCTGCCCTACGCCTATGTGGAGGAGATCAAGCTGCTCTTCCCCGCGCTCGACGCGGCGATGCTGAGCTACATGGAGCCGCGCGGGATGATCCCGCCGTGGCAGCGCCTTGGGCTGATCCAGTTCCTGCACTTCCTCGCGCTCCTGCCCCTCGTCTGGTGGGCCATCGGGGCCGCATGGCGGGCGCGCGTGACGCGGGACTGGTTCCTCGCCGCCGTGCCGGTGATCCGCAAGGTGGGCACGCAGTCTCTCGCCGTCTTTCTCATGTCCATCGTGCTCAGCCGGTTCAACGGTTTCGCGCTCGACGTCATCGGGCGGAACGTTTTCACCACCGCGGCCGTTAACCTCTGGGGCTTCGGCGTGCTGATCGGCACCGCCTATCTCGTCGGATGGTTCAAGGCGGAACCGTGGCGCAACGCGCGGAAACCTCACGTGAATGCGCCGCAGGGGCCGAAAGTGGCCAATCCGGGCCCGGCGGAATAGATCAAAGGCTCATGAACAAGCTCGACGCCTCGGACGCGCCGCTGACCGCCCTCTCCATCGAGGGGCCGCTCGTCGTCGCTCAGCTCGGCCAGTCGCTCGACGGGCGCATCGCTACGCTGACCGGCGCCTCGAAATACATCTCCGGCTTCGAGGCGCTTAAGCATCTTCACCGGCTTCGCGCGGAGGTGGACGCAGTGCTTGTCGGCGTCGGCACCTTGATCGCGGACGATCCTGCGCTGACAGTCCGACACGTGCCGGGCCGCAGCCCCGCGCGGGTGGTGATCGACCCGACCGGCCGCGCCCCCGTGGACGCGCAGGTCTTCAGGGACGGCGCGGCCGAAACGATCCTCCTCACCCTCCCCGGCGTCGCCGCGCCGGCGGGCGCGCGGGCCGTGGCCGTCTCGCCCGGGCGGGACGGCCGCTTCTCTCCGGAGGCCATCGTCACGGCGCTGCGGAAGGAAGGGCTGGACCGCATCCTCGTCGAAGGGGGGGCGGATACGCTCGCCCGGTTCCTCGACGCGGGCGCGATCGACCTCCTCCACGTCCTCGTCGCGCCGATCATCCTCGGCTCCGGAAAGGCCGGCTTTTCCCTCGCCCCCATCGACCAGCTCGACGAGGCGATCCGCCCGCGCACCGCGGTGCATCTCTTCAACGACGGGGACGTGCTCTTCACCTGCGATCTTCGCGGCAGGCCCGCCGGGCCGCGGAAGATCGCCGCGGAATAGGAGGCGGCGATGCCGCGCTACGCCTTTTCGCAACGCGCCCTGCACTGGATCATCGCGCTGCTGGTCGTCGGCGCCATCATCGGCGGCAAGGTGATCGAGAATTTCGGCTTCGAAGGCCTGCGCGACACGTTCGGGCTGGACGCGACCAACGCGATCTACACCTATCACAAGACGTTCGGCATCCTCATCCTCGCGCTCATGCTCGTCCGCCTCGCGCTGAAGCTCCGGCTCGGCAAGCCCGAATACGCTCCGCCCCTCACACGGTTCGAGCATATCGCGAGCAACGCGACTCACGGGCTTTTCTACGGGCTCCTGATCCTCATGCCCGTCCTCGGCTGGCTGGCGACCGGGGCGGGGGATTTCCCTGTCCAATTCTTCGGGTGGAACCTGCCGCCGATCCTCCCGGTCGACAAGGCGCTGAGCGAGACGCTCTATGACCTTCACGCCATCGTCGGCAACGCGATCCTGACGCTGATCCTCGTCCATGTCGGCGCCGCCATCTGGCATGCGGCGGTGAAGAAGGA
>JAUHWJ010000587.1 GCA_030424705.1 Alphaproteobacteria bacterium
CACCAAGCCCGAGGGGACGGCGGGGCTCGTGACGCGGGAGAGCGTGGCCGAGCAGATGCTCTACGAGATCGGGGACCCGCAGGCCTATCTGCTGCCGGACGTGATCTGCGATTTCAGCGAGGTCCGCATCGCGGCGGAGGGGCCGGGGCGGGTCCGCGTCTCCGGCGCGAAGGGCAGGGCGCCGACGGGGCGGCTCAAGGTCTCCTGCACCCATGAGGACGGGTTCCGCGCCGGTTATCTCTTCAATTTCAACGGGCGTGAGGCGGGCGCGAAGGCCCGCGCCTTCGCCGAAGCGGGGCTCGCCCGCGCCCGCGCGAAGCTCCGGGCGATGAACGCGCCGGACTTCGCGGAGACCTGCATCGAGGTGACGGGCGGGCGGCCAGGCCCGGGCGCCTATGAGGAGGTCGCGCTCAAGACGGCGGTGAGGCACGCGGACGCGCGGGCCGTCGGGCTCTTTCTCAAGGAGACGATGGGCGCGGGGCTCGCCACGCCGCCGGGCCTTCACGGCTTCACCGGGGCGGGGCGGCCGAAGCCCTCCCCGGTCATCCGCCTCTTCTCCTTCCTGACCGACGCCGCGGAGGCGCCGCCGCGCGTGACGCTGGAGGGAGAACCGATCCCCTTCGCGCCGCCCGCGCCGCCGCCGCCCGAACCCGCGCCCGCGCCGCATTCCTTTCCGGAGGCGGAGGGGACGGCGACGGCGCTGGTCCCGCTCGAAGCGCTCGCCGTCGCCCGCTCGGGCGACAAGGGGGACGCGGCGAATGTCGGGATCGTCGCACGCCGCCCGGATTATCTGCCGTGGATCGCGGCGGCGCTGACCGACGAGGCGATCCGCGAAGCGATCCCCTTCGCCAAGGGGCGGATCGAACGCTTCCACCTGCCGGGGACCTCCGCGATGAACCTCCTTCTCCATGAGGCGCTCGGCGGCGGCGGCGTCGCCTCGCTTCTCAACGACGCGCAGGGCAAGGGCTACGCGCAGCGCCTCCTCGCGCTCGACATTCCGGTTCCGGCGGCCTTGGCGGAGGGGCTGGCATGACATTCCGAAGCATGGTCGCCCCCGGCTCCCCGGCCTTCGCGGCGAACGAGGCCGCGATGGCCGCGTCCGTCGCCCGCCTCCGCGCGCTCGAGGCGCGGGCGGAGCGCGAATCCGAAGCCTCCCGCCCCCGGATGGAGGCGCGCGGCCAGATAACCCCGCGGGAGCGGCTGGCGCGGCTGCTCGACCCGGGAATGCCCTTCCTGCGGCTCCATTCGCTCGCCGGCTACATGGTCGACACAGACCGGGAGGAGAAATCCGTCCCCGGCTCCTCCCTGATCGTCGGGATCGGCTTCGTTTCCGGCGCGCGCTGCATGATCTGGGTGGACGACAGCGGCATCAAGGCGGGCGCGATGGGGGCGATGAGCGGGCCGGTCGCCCTCTCGATCCAGCGCATCGCCATGCGGCAGAAGCTGCCGCTCGTGCATCTGGTGGAGAGCGCAGGCGCGAATCTTATGCGTTACGAGGTCCAGCACTGGGCCGAGGGCGGGCGCATCTTCGCCAATCTCGCGCGGCTTTCCGCCGCCGGGATTCCCACGGTTGCCGTGCTGCACGGCGCCTCGACCGCGGGCGGGGCCTACATGATCGGGCTTTCCGACTATGTGATCGGCGTGAAGAAGCGCGGCATGGCCGCGCTCGCCGGCGCCGCGCTCGTGCAGGCGGCGACGGGCGAGGCGGCGGAGGAGCGGGCGCTCGGCGGGGCGGAGATGCATGCGGAGGTCTCCGGCCTCGTCGAATATCTCGCGGAGGACGACGCGCATGGCGTGGCGCTCGCGCGCGGGGCGGTCGCGCGCATCGGCTGGAACCGGCACCTGGAGCGGCGCGAGGTCAAGAGCTTCGCGGCGCCGCTTCACAGCCCGGACGAACTTTCGGGCGTTGTTCCCGCCGACCCGAAGGAGCCTTATGACGCGCGGGAGATCGTCATCCGCATCGTGGACGGTTCCGACTTCAGCGACTTCAAGCCGGATTTCGGCCGCTCGACTCTCTGCCTTCAGGCGGCGATCAACGGAATTCCGGTCGGCGTTCTCGCCAATAACGGGCCGATCGACCCGGCGGGCGCGAACAAGGCGGGGCAGTTCATCCAGCTGATGGATCAGGCGGAGACGCCGCTCATCTTCCTTCACAACACGACCGGC
>JAUHWJ010000588.1 GCA_030424705.1 Alphaproteobacteria bacterium
CATCCGCGGCGCGGCGTCGAACTCGGCATGGGAGAGGCCGCCGGCGATGCGGACCATCTCCATCACGTCCTCCACCCGCTCCGCCCCGAGCGAATAGGCGTGGCAGACCTTGTCCGTCAGCGTCAGCTTCTCGAAGAGGCAGTCGAGATGGCGGATGGAGGCGTGGATGTCCACCGGCTCCACCGGATAGCCGCCGGCGAGATGGATGCAGTTGAAGTATTGCGTGAGGCGGATGAAGTTCCGGAAGTCCTCGATATTGCCGACGCGCCGGCCATGATCGAGGTCCATCGCGTTCGGCGGGGAGGAGACGTTGACGAAGACCATGTCGGCCCCGCCGATATGGACGCGCCGCTCCGGGTTCCGCGGCGTGATGTCGAATTCGCGGGGGGCGCGGGCGACCATCTCCATCACGAAGTCGCGGCCCATGCGGACGCGGTCTCCCTCCACCGTCGCGCCAGCCTCGCGGAGGATCGTGCGGGATTCCTCGTTGAGGAAGTCGACGCCGATCTCCTCCAGCACGCGCATCGCGGCGTCATGCACCGCCTCGACGCCCTCGGGGCGGAGCGGCGTCGTGGGATGGTCGGTGTTGACGATCCGCTCCCACGGGCCCTGGCGGATCGCGGCGGAGCCGCCGCGGCGCTGGTTGCCGGCCCTGCCGCCGCGGGCGCGGCGCGAGGGGGCTTCGCGCGTGTCTGTCTCGGTCATCTGTTCCATCCTCCGGAGCGGCTGCGAGCATCGCGCGCCGCCCCGCGCCGTCAATCGCTGCGTGCGGCGCCCGGCGCCGCGAACGCGCGCCTTATGCGGGGAAGGCGCGGATGAGCCAGTCCGGCAGGTCGGCGGCGGAGGGGAGTATGACGTCGGCGTAAGGCGCAAGCTCCCGCTCCGTCGCCGGGCCGGTGAGAACGCCCACCGCGGCGGCGAGGCCGGCGGCGCGGGCGGCGCCGAGGTCGTGCACGCTGTCCCCGATCATCACCACCGCGGCGGGCGGGAGGCCGGCGGCGGCGCAGAAGGCGCGGGGCATCCCCGGGCCGGGCTTCAGCCCATGCCCGCTGTCATAGCCGGTGTAGAAGCCGAAATGCGGCGCGAGGCCGAGCTGGGCGGCATGGGCCCGCGCCGCCGCCTCCGAATCGTGGGTCGCGACGCCGAGGGCGAGGCCCATGCCGGAAAGCTGGCCGAGCGCGCCGGCGAGGCCCGGAACGGCGACGAGCCCCGCCTCGTCCCCCGCCCCGGCGGCGGCGGCGCGGCGGTTCGCCTCCGCCTCGATCTCCGCCGCATCGCCCTTCGGCAGGAGCGCGGCGAGAAGGGCGGCGACTTCGCCTGTCGATCCGGCGACGACGGGGGAGCCCGGCAGAAAGAGCCCGGTCGCCCCGTCGAAGCCGATGGCGTGGCCGAGCGCGCGGGCGAGCGGCGCGTCTCCCTCCGCAAGATCGTCGATCAGGCTCTCGACAAGGCCGCGCCAGGTCGCCGTGAAGTCGATCAGCGTCCCGTCCTTGTCGAAGAGCGCGCCGCGGATTCGTGTCGCCATGCCGGCCTCCCTGTTCGCGCGCATGGTTGGCGGCGCCAGGGCGCGGGCGCAAGCGCTTGACGGCGCGCCCGCCGCCGCGCCTGATGCGCCCATGCGCGACGACCCTCTCCTCCGCCCCTACCGGCTGAAGCATCTGACGCTGAAGAACCGGGTCATCTCCACCGCCCACGAGCCGGATTACGGGGAGGACGGGCTGCCGGGGGAGCGATACCGGCTCTATCACCGGGAAAAGGCGAAGGGCGGCGTCGCCATGACGATGACGGCGGGCTCCGCCGTCGTCTCGCCGGACAGCCCGGCCGCCTTCGGCAACCTCAAGGCCTATGACGACCGGATCGTGCCGCTCCTCGCCCGCATCGCCGCGGATTGCCACGAGGAGGGCTGCGCGGTGATGATCCAGCTCACCCATCTCGGGCGGCGCACGACCTACGCGAAGGCGGACTGGCTGCCGCCCGTCGCGGCCTCTTCCGTCCGCGAGCCGGCGCACCGGGCCTTTCCGAAGGCGATGGAGGATTTCGACTTCTCGCGCATCGCGGCGGATTACGCCGCGGCGGCGCAGCGGATGCAGGCGGCGGGGCTCGACGGGTTCGAGATCGAGACCTACGGGCACCTGCTGGACGGGTTCTGGTCCCC
>JAUHWJ010000024.1 GCA_030424705.1 Alphaproteobacteria bacterium
TCTGGAAGATGGCACGTTCGTCGAGTTCGGGCCCGGAAAGATCGAGGTCACCTACCCTGACGGAACGCAGGAGGAGATCGAGAACGGGATCTATGAACGCTACGACGCCCGCGACAGGACCGTTGAGGAACGCGTGGCGACTGCATCCGATCTCTCGCGGCTTGAGGCTCTTGTCCCATCCGAGTTCCGCAATCCGCCCGAGGATGTGCCAATGACGGGCGACGCCGGCCCCGACCGGATGCGCGGAGACGGAACGGATGACCGGATGTTCGGCGAAGCCGGCGACGACCGCCTCGTCGGCCGCGGCGGCGACGATACGCTGCAGGGCGGGGCGGGCGAAGACAGTATTCTGGGCGGCCTCGGCGACGACAGCCTGGAGGGCGGCGCGGACGATGACCTCCTCCGCGGAGGACAGGGGCGCGACGCCCTCTTGGGAAACGAGGGCGGCGACCGTCTCTTGGGCGGCGGCGGGGACGACATCCTCCTCGGCGGGGACGGTCGAGACCGCATGAACGGCGGCCGCGGGGATGACACGATCGACGGCGGCGCGGGCGCGGACGTCTACCGGGGCGGTCAGGGAGCCGACCTCTTCGTCTTCGCGGCGGACGGCGCGAGGGACGTCTTGCGGGACTTCAGGCCCGGCGAAGATGTCATCGACCTTTCCGCCTTCGGCCTTGCGGGGTTCCCGGAGGTCCTGGACGGCGCGTTCGACAGGAACGGAGGCGTCGTTCTCGATCTCGGCGGCGGCGATCTCATCCGGCTGGCGCGGGTGGAGCGCGAGGCGCTTTCCGAAGGGGACTTCGTCTTCTGAGACCGGCCCGGGGCCGGCGGTATCGCTAACCGAGGTCGGCGATGCCGAGCGCCCGCGCCGGCCGCGCCATGCGGTAGCGGGAGACCCAGATGAGCTTCTGTTCCGCGCGGGTCACGGCGACATAGGCGAGCCGGCGCCAGAGCGGGACGCCGGCCTCCATGCGCCCGGCTTGCGAGGCGGCGAAGAGGTCGGGCGCGAAGACCTGCACGGCGGGCCATTGCGAACCCTGCGCCTTGTGGATCGTCGTCGCTGCGCCATGGACGAAGGCGGCCCCCATCCGCGCGGCGGAAAGGATCGCGGGCTCCTCCCGGTCCGGCGACTCGATCTTGATGATCGCCGCAGCGCTCACCGTCGGCGCCTCGGCGCCGACGACATGGAGCCGCGCGAAGCCGGGCTTGCCGCCGGGGCCGACATAGATCGCCTGCGCGCCCTTGATGAGCCCCCGCGCCTCGAGGTCGATCCGCTTCTTCCGGTGCTTCAGCGGCAGTTCGATCCCGTCGCAGATCAGCGGCTCGCCGGGGAGGAGCGAATCCTCCGGCGCGCCGTGCGAGGCGCGGAAGGCCTGGATCAGCCGCAGCCGCGTCGCGTTCCGCCAGACGAGCATCGGCGCGCGGGCCATCAGGTCCGGGTCGGCGCGGGGGGCGACCACGATGCGATCGTCCCGCGCCGCGATCCGCTCCACCTCCCGCTCGAACTCCTCGAAGCCTATCCCGTCCCTCAGGGCATGGGCGAGGTCGAGGATCGGGTTGTCCGCCGTCTGCCGATGGATGCGGTGGAGATAGGGCTTCGCCGCCTCCGGCATCGCGTCGAACACCATCGCGCCGGAGGAGCCGACGGGGGCGAGCTGCGCCGGGTCGCCGAAGAGGATGAGGGTGGCGAAGATCTCCGAAAGGTCCTCGAACTGCTTCGCGTCGAGCATGGAGGCCTCATCGACAAGGGCGACGTCCAGCGGTTCGTCCCGCCTCGTCCAGCCCTTGATGAAGTCGGAGCCGGAGAGCCCGGCCATCGCCAGAGCGCCGGGGACGGAGCGGTGCTGCTCGAAGAAGGCGCGGATGCGGGCGAGCGTCGCGTCGTCGAGCCCCTCGACCTCGGGCTTCGGCGCGGCCTCGTCCGTCAGCCATTTCGCGATCTTCTCGAATTCCGGGTCGTAGACAGGAATGTAGAGGATGCGGTGGATCGTCGTGGCCGGCACGCCGCGCCCGCGGAGGACGGAGGCAGCCTTGTTGGTCGGCGCGAGCACGGCGACGCTCCGCCGCCCGCGAGCCCTGCGCGGCTCGTAGTCGCCGCCGACCGGTTCGAGCCCCGCCTCCGCCAGCGCGCCCGCGATGTCGGCGAGGAGCGCCGTCTTGCCCGAGCCCGCCTTGCCGAGCACGGCGAGCGCCGCCGCCGGCCGCTCCGGCGCTGCCGCATGGCGGCCCGAGCCAAGGTCGATGCCGGCGCCTGCGAGCAGGGCGACGATCGCCGCGCGGGCGCGGGCCTGATCTTCGGAGAACTCCATCGCCCGCTATTAGCCGAAGGCCGGGTCGAGCGCTATCCTCTTGGTATTGCGCCAGTTTCTAACGCAGAAGCCAAGCATGCAAATTTATAGCAACCGCGCAAAAAATGTGGAAAGAGAACAAATGCTAGACAGTTGTCAAATCTAGAGATTATAAATTCAAAACTCTTTAGCAGGAGTTTTGGCATGAAAGAAGCGGAATGGAAGGAGACAGTGTCTCTGATTGTAGATATTTCTATTCCCCTTATAATGGTGGCTGGATTTTATCTGGCATTCACTCAATTGCGTGAAATCAGGAAGACACACCAAGAAAATCATGATTGGAATCGCAGAATAGCGGCGCAGGAAGCGCTTCGATCTTACCCATACTCGATTCTCTCAGCTGATCTTCAGGAGGAGTTCGATTATTTGAATAAATCAGACTCTATTTCTATAGAAAAGATTAAAGAGGCATTCGATCGAGCGCCGAATTTACAAAAGGACCTGCATCAATTGCTGAATTTTTATGAAAGCCTTGCGAGGGGTATTCATCAGCAGATATTTGATGAGGATGTTGTAAAGGCTGCGAGAATGGGGGCAATGATAAGAACAGAGAGAGCGTTTCGTAACTATATTAACAGAAGACGCGAGATATCATCTCCAAATGCTTGGTCTGACTACACAAGGATTGTATCGCACTGGCGTTCTGAAATAGAACCAAAGGTTATATTAAAAGACAAAACTGGGGGTTCCTGACGCGGTTTTGTACTCTGGTTATACTATCTTGCTGCGGTGGCGCGGGCCTCCGCTTTCGGCAGGCGTTCGAGGATGGCGGAGAGAAGCGTGTCGCGCGCCACCGGTTTCGTCACGATCCCGTCCATCCCGGCTTCGAGGCAGGCCGCATGGTCCGCCTCCTCCGCGCTGGCCGTGAAGCCGAGGATCGCTGCGGGCTCACGGCCGGCGGTCGTCTCGGCCGTGCGGATCGCCCGCGTCGCCTCCGGCCCGGTCATGTCGGGCAGGTGCATGTCCATGAGGATCACCGCAGCCGGCTCCTCCGCCTGCGCGGCGATCGCAGGCGCCGCGGCGGCGAAGCGGCGGAGGCGGAGACCCTGCCCGCGCAGCATTGCCTCGACGATCATCGCGGTCGTATCGTTGTCCTCGACCAGCATCACGCTTGGCCCGGCGTCGCGTGTGGGGGGCTGGGCAGGGCGCGGGCCGGCGGGCGCGCCTGCCTTCGCGCCATCGGCGAGGGCGCACAGCGTCCGGGCGAGGAGTGCGCTTCGCACCGGCCGGCGCAGGACATGCGAAGGCCCGGGGCCCAGCGCCTCGATCAGGTCGCCAAGCGATTCGGGTCGCGGCTCCGCGTCGGGCGCCACGACGAGAATCGAAGGTCCGGTCCGGCTATCCCCGGCCAGCGCGCAGGCCGGAGCCGCGCCGTCCGGCCCGACGACGACGAGACGCGGCGCGGACGGCCCGGCGGCGCCGGGCGCGCAAGGCGCGGCTCCGATCCGGCGCAGCTGATCCTCCATCGCGCCGCGCCACGGATCATCCGCCGCGAGCTCGATCTCGAAGCCTTCCGGCAGGGCGGGCGCCTCGCTCTCCTCCGCAGAGCAGGCGAGCGGCGCTTCGAGATGGAAAACTGAGCCGACGCCAAGCCTTGAGGTCGCGCCGATCCGCCCGCCCATCAGCTCCGCCAGCTGTCGGCAGATCGCGAGGCCCAGCCCCGTCCCGTCTCCGGCGGAGGAGACGCGCGGCCCTTCGACCTGCTCGTAGGGCGCGAAGATGCGTTCGAGATCTTCCTCGGGCACGCCCGGCCCCGTATCCTCCACCTCGAGCCGGAGCCGCGCGCCGCCTGCTTCGTCCATCGGCGCGCGCAGCCGGACCTCGACGCGCCCGCTCGCCGTGAACTTGACCGCGTTTCCGATGAGGTTCGTCGCAATCTGCCGGATGCGGCCCGCATCGCCCCGGAGCGCGCGGGGCGCTTCCGGGTCGAACCTGAAGACAAGGTCGATCCCCTTGGCTGAAGCGGCTGCAGTGAGCAGCGCACAGACATCCTCGATCAGCTCGACCGGGTCGAACGGGGCTTCGCGCAGAGTGAGCCGTCCTTCCTCGAGCTTCGAGAAATCGAGGATGTCGTTGATGATGGCGAGCAAGGCGGCGCCCGAAGCGGCGATCAGCTCGACACCGGAGCGCTGGCTGTCCGTCATCTCGCTCTCGAGCAGAAGTTCGGACATCGAGATGACGCCGATCAATGGCGTGCGGAGTTCATGGCTGATCGAGGCCGAGAAGCGCGCTTTCGCCTCCACCGCCGCCTCCGCGCGCGCCCGGGCGCGGGTCAACTCGGAGACGTCGGTGGCGAGAATCACCAATTCGCCTCCCGGCAGCCTCCGATACCGCCGCCACGTCGTCACGCCGTCCGGATCGGTGAGATAGAATTCCCGCCCTTCCTGCATCACCGAGCGGAGGAACTCGTCCCGCCACGCCTCGGGCGTCTTGCCTGCCAGGTCGTGGCCGGCATTGCGCGCGAAGTCCAGCAGGAAGTCGGCGTATTCGGCCCCGATCCGAACCTTCACGCCGCGTTTCGCCATCCAGTCCTGATAGGCGCGATTGACGATACGGATCCGTCCGTCCGCCCCAACCATGGCGAAGCCGTCTTCCATGAAGTTGACGGCGTTGCGCAGCCGTTCCTCCGCGGCGGCGGCGTCGGTCACGTCGCGGGCCACGATCACGTGCATCGTTCGCGCTCCGGCGGAGTCGAGCACTGGGGTCACAGCGATGTCGGAAAGGAAGGAGCCGCCGTTCTTGCGCAGGATCTCGCTCCGGAACTCCACGGCGACATTGGTCTCCACCATGCGCCCGAGGGCGCGCATCGCCTCCGGCGAAGTCGAGTCGCCAAGGAAAAACTCGTGCAGAACACGGCCTTCGATTTCCGTCAGCGAATAGCCGGTCCCGTCGATCAAGGCGCGATTGGCCCATATGAGCCGTCCATCCTGGTCTGAAATGGCGATATGATCGGTCGCCTTCTCGGCCACCATCGCCAGCCGCCGCGCATTCTCCTCGCTCTCTTCGAGTTGCAGTCGCGAACGGGCGAGCTCGACCTGCGGTCGCAGGATCAATCTTCGGCCGATGACAAGGATCAGCGCAAAGGCGATGACCAGGCCCGTCAATATGGCGAGCGAGACGACCTGCTCGACCCATTGCGCCTTTAGCCTCATCGCCTCGATGGGCTCGATGTAGCGGATCGTCAGCCCCGTCCCGCGGATCGGCGAATCCGCAAGCAGTCTTCCGACTCCGCGCAGAACCCGCGGCTCGGAGACCTCGAAGGGCAGGATGTAGGCGGTGCCCGCGCCAATTTGCCCGATGGCGGGGGTCGGCGCGACGCGCGCCAAACCTCCCACGCCGCCGAGCGGGCTCACGAGCGGGGCGAAGAACATCAGGTCTTGTCCGTCAGGTGAAAGCTGGACCTCGACATGGCCTTCGGGGGCCAAGGAGTAATCTTGCGCTGCGAGCCTGCGCATCGCATCGCGCATCAGGCCGCTTGTCCCCGCCCCGATAAAGATCTCGCGCCTGTCAGGATCGAAAATCACGGCATGACGCAGTTCGGGCGAGCGGCGAAGCTCCTTGTACACGCGATAGCGGACCATGGGCGAGCCGGCGAGCCGGTTCGTGGCGTCGGTCTCCGCCACAAGCGTACGGTTCGCCACCGCGACCAGACCTTCCGCCTTGCTTGCGACGTTCGACACCTGCAAGGTGTTGAGGGCGTGATCCACGGCGTATCGTGTCAGCGCGAGCCCAAGGCCGGCGGCGATGAGAAATCCGAATCCGACGAAGAGCCCGAACAACAGGGCGGCCCTCGATCCGGCTCGCGTCGTCTCGACCGCCATCGGCCCTCCCGCATCTTCGCGCGCCGCCCCCGCGACGCGCCGCAGATCGTGGCGTGCGCACACCCCATATCTCCGCGACGCTACTGGTTAGGACGAACCGGTTAATCCGGGATTAGCCCTGCGCGGTTCCGCGCGCGGGCAGCGGGCGCGGCTTTCCGTCGCGGTCTATTGCGACGAAGACGATCCGGCATTCGGCCACGCGCCGCTCCGCCCCGCTCTCGGCGTTGAAGATGCGGACTTCCACGTCCAGCGTCATCGAGGTGCGCCCGAGCGCGGCGACCGAGGGGAAGATCGACACGACGTCGCCGATTCGCACCGGATGGTGGAAGCGCATCGATTCGACCGCCACCGTGGCGACCCGGCCCTCAGCCAGCCCACGCGCAAGGACAGAAGCGCCGAGATCCATCTGCCCCATGAGCCAGCCGCCGAAGATGTCTCCGTTGGCGTTCGTGTCCGCCGGCATGGCGATGGTCTGCAGCGCGGCGCCGGGGCGTGGGCCTGATTGCGGCATGGCTGGAGCTCCTCGCGGCCTTCGGACAAGGAACACTACGGAGCCGGAACGGCCGCGCAAGCCGCGGGTCCGCCGATCACGCCGCGATAGGGCGAGGCGTGTCTCGACCGTTCCATTCAGTGGATGTCAGTTCTACTTTACAGTTGATATTGTAAATTTGAAGTGACAATCTGAGTCTGGCGTCATCAGCCGGCCGTCGATTCCGGGGCCGCAGGGCGCAGAAGGCCGGCGCTCGGCCGCCAGGGCCGCGCCTCCGTCGCCTTCGAACCGGGTGAGGAAAAAGAAGGAAAGCAAATGGCAGACGATCCAGACAAGGTATGGCCGACCGGCCTGACGCTGAAGGAGGCGGAGGAAGTCCACTCCTACATCATCGACGGGACGCGGGTTTTCGGTGTGATCGCGATCATCGCGCATCTCCTCGTGGCCGCCTCCACGCCGTGGCTCGGCTGAGGGAGGGCGAGAGATGAACAATGCGAAAATGTGGCTCGTCGTGAAACCGACGGTGGGGATTCCCCTCTTCCTGTCGGCTGTCGCGATCGGCTCGTTCGCCGTGCACCTCGCGGTGCTGAGCAAGACCAACTGGTACGAGGACTATCTCGTCGGCCAGGAACTCGGCTCCTCGGCGCAGTCCGCCGCGCTCACGGAAGGCGGGCCCGCGCTCGCCTCCGCGGACGTGACGGCGACGCCGGCGACGTTCGCGACGGAAGCGGGGGGGCAGGTCGTCCTCGTGCTGATGCCTGACGGGACGACGGCGAAGGCCATCCTGCAGACGCCGGTCTCGCTGACCGACGTCCAGTACAGGTAGTCGAACCGGGGAGGGGCCGCGCCACGATGCGGCGCGGCCCGTTCCGCCAGCGCGGCGGGGCTGGCCCCTCGCGCAGAAGCGATACGGGAGGCGGCTCGCAAGGCGCCGCGCGCATAATGGACATAAGAGCCTACGTCGTTTCGAGATTGTCCCGGATCAGCCCGCGCTGGCTGCCCTTCGCGGATGTCGCCACGCCGGAGGTTCCGCTTTCTCGCCTGCTCAGGCTGTCGCTCTTCCAGGTCACCGTCGGTATGGCCCTCGTGCTGCTCGTCGGCACGCTCAACCGTGTGATGATCGTGGAGCTCGCCGTGCCGGCGTCGCTCGTGGGCGGCATGCTCGCATTGCCCCTCGTCTTCGCGCCCTTCAGGGCGCTGATCGGATTCCGCTCCGACCATCACGCCTCGGCGATCGGCTGGCGGCGCACGCCCTACATCTGGAAGGGCACGCTCTGGCAGTTCGGCGGCTTCGCCATCATGCCCTTCGCGCTCCTCGTCCTCTCCGGTTTCGGGGAGGCGGCCTCGAAGCCGCTCTGGATCGGCCAGGGCGCCGCGGCGCTCGCCTTCCTGCTCGTCGGCGCGGGGCTCCACATGGTGCAGACCGCCGGCCTCGCTCTCGCCGCAGACCTCGTGAAGGAGGAGGACCAGCCCAAGGTCGTCGGGCTCATGTATGTGATGCTCCTCTTCGGCATGGTCGGAAGCGCCCTTCTCTTCGGCGCACTGCTCGATCCCTACTCGCCTGGAAGGCTCGTGCAGGTGATCCAGGGCGCGGCGGTCGTCACCATCTTTCTCAACGGACTGGCGCTCTGGAAGCAGGAGCCGCGGGACCGTGCGCGCGCCATGATGATCGAAGATGCGAGTAAACCCCGCTTCGCCGAGGCTTGGAAGGGATTCGCCGGCGGCGCAGGCGCGACGCGCCTCCTCGCGGTCATCGCGCTCGGCACCGCCGGCTTCGGCATGGCGGACGTGCTGCTGGAGCCCTATGGCGGCCAGGCGCTTGGCCTCTCGGTTGCGGATACAACGAAGCTGACGGCGCTCTTCGCTTTCGGCACGCTGATCGGCTTCGGCCTCGCCTCCCGCACCCTCGGACGCGGAGGCAGGCCGCTCGCGCTTGCGGCCTTCGGCGCTATGGCCGGGGCGCCGGCCTTTGGCGCGATAATCCTTTCCGCCTTCACCGCGTCGGCCGCGCTTTTCGCCGCCGGAACAGTTCTGGCGGGGTTCGGCGCCGGCCTCTTTGGCCACGGCACGCTCACGGCGACGCTGCGCGCGGCTCCGAAATCTCAGATAGGCCTCGCCATCGGCGCATGGGGCGCAGCGCAGGCGACGGCGGCGGGGCTTGCTGTGGCGGCGGGCGGCGCGGCGCGGGATCTCATCCTCGCGGGGGCCGGCGACGGCTGGTCCGCGGCGCCCTACCTGCCGGTATTCGGTTTCGAGATCGTGCTGCTTGCGGCTGCGGCGATCCTCGTCCGTCCGCTCCTGAGGAACGAGCGGGCGGTGGAAACCGGCGGCCCAGGGCATAGTTTCGGGGAAACGCTCGCACAGCGGGCGGGGTGAAACGCGCCGGCTCACGGCGCGAAGCTGGAGCGCCGGGCGCGCTGAACGGAAAGGGAACGGAATGACGACGATCGTGACGAGACTCTACAGGGATGCGGCGACCGCCGAGGCCCTCGCCGCCGCGATGGCCGGCGTCGGCATTCCGGCCGGCGACATCGACGTGATCGCCGGGGCGGAGAACGCGCAAGCGCGCATGGAAGCGGCGCGGGTGAACCCGGCCTCCGCCGCGCTCTATGCGCCGCATGTCGAGGGCGGCGCGGCGCTCGTCGTCGTCCGCGCGGGCTTCCAGCCGATCGGCGCCGCGGCCACCGCGATCCGCATGATGGATTCGCGCCAGCCGATGAATGCGGGCGTGGAGAACGAGAACGAATACATCCGCACCGAGCCGAAGCAGGAGCTCTTCGCCGGTCTCAGCATCCTGGACGATCATCGCCTCATCTTCGGTAAGGACAAGGGCAAGCGGCGCGGCCTGGTCTCGGCGGCCTTCAACATCCCGCTCCTCTCGAAACGGAAGAGCCGGAACTCCGTGTTTCATGGCGGCCGCCATTTCACGACCTGGATGAGCCCGCTCCTGTCGCAGAAGCGCGGCACGCTCTCGACGCTGGAAGGCGGCGGGCAGATGACCCGCCGCTTCTTCCCGACCGTATCACGACACAAGTGAACGGCATGCGCCGCCCGCTTGACCGGCGGGCGGCGCCTTCATAGCTTCCCTCAAGCGCCGGGCGAACGCCCCTCAACAACGGCGCGGACAGGAAAGAGAGGCCCCGAATGGCGACCGTCGCAGTCACCGACGCGAGTTTCGAGACCGACGTGCTGAAATCCTCCAAGCCGGTGGTGGTGGACTTCTGGGCGGAATGGTGCGGCCCCTGCAAGCAGATCGGCCCTTCGCTGGAGGAGATCGCCCGCGAGATGGGCGATGACGTCGTCATTGCGAAGGTCAACATCGACGACAATCCGAACAGCCCCTCGCGCTACGGCGTGCGCGGCATCCCGACGCTGATCCTCTTCAAGGACGGCAAGCCCGCCTCCACCAAGGTCGGCGCGGTGCCGAAGTCTTCGATCGAAAGCTGGATCCGCGAATCGATCTGAGCCCCTTTGGGAAGAGATGACGGAGGCCCGGCCGCCGCGCCGGGCCTTTCGCTTTTTCGGCGCGGCTCCTATCTCCCGATAACGGCCGCCAATGGCCGACGAACGAAAGGATTCCGATGGACCCCCGCGCGCTCCTCGAACAATTCCTCGGCCCCGACGCCGCCGGCAGGGCGGGCGGCGCGGCGAATGCGGCGCGGGACAGGCTGGCTGGCTCGGGCATGGCTGGCGTCGGCGGCGGGCTCGCCGCGGGCGGGCTTATCGGCCTGCTGCTCGGTTCGAAATCCGCGCGCAAGACGGTCGGCAAGATCGCCGGCGGCGCCGTCGGTTATGGCGGCGCGGCGGCGCTCGGCGCGCTCGCCTATCGCGCCTGGCGGAATTTCGAGGCCGGGAAGGGCGGGGAGCCGGCGCTCGGCGCGCAATTGCCGCCGCCGCCCGAAGGCTCGAAATTCCTGCCGGCCTCGGCTCCGGCGTCTGACGGAAGGCCGTTCGAGCTCGCGCTCGTCCTCGCCATGATCGGCGCGGCGAATTCGGACGGGCATATCGGCCCGGAGGAACGGGCGGCGATCTTCGACAAGCTCACCTCGCTGCCGCTCTCGGGTGAGGAGAAGGGCTACGTCTTCGACGCGCTCGCCGCGCCGCCGAGCCTGGCTGACATCGCGGCGCTCGCGGACGGGCCGGAACAGGCGGCTGAGCTCTGGCTCGCCGCCCGGCTCGCCATCGTCCCCGATCATCCGGCCGAGGCGGCGTGGCTCGAGGCGCTGGCGGCGCGGCTCCGGCTCGAACCGGCGCTGATG
>JAUHWJ010000589.1 GCA_030424705.1 Alphaproteobacteria bacterium
TCCTTCCTCACGCCGGACCTGCTCGGCCGCGGGCAGGTGGACATGATCGCGAACGTGATCGAGCGGCAGTTCAAGAAGGCGAATGACTGGCCCTTCGGCTCCGCGCTCTCGCTCTTCCTGCTCTACGTCACCTTCATCATCCTCGCCATCCGCGCCATCGTGGACATGCAGAACGCGAAGGGGAGGCGGGCATGAGCGCCGGGCCGTTCCAGTATGCGCGCAAGACCTCGATGCGGACGATCTTCGTCCTCGCGACGATCTTCCTCTATGCGCCGATCATCGTGCTCGTCGTCTTCTCCTTCAACGACTCGCGGCGCGGCGGCAACGTGATCTGGCGCGGGTTCACGACCGACTATTACGTGAAGGCGTTCAACAACGCCTCGCTGGTGGAGGCCTTCGTCAACTCCATCGCCATCGCGCTGATCTCCACGATCTTCGCGGTGATCCTCGGCGCGATGACGGCGGTGCTGCTCTGGCGCTGGCGGTTCCCGTTCAAGCCGGTTTACGAGGGGCTTGTCGCTCTGCCCATCGTGATCCCCGAGATTTGCATGGGCGTGGCGCTGGCGGCCTTCTTCGTCGCCTCGGGCTTCACCGTCTCCCCCGATGCGCCCTGGCCCTTCAACCTCGGCAACATCATCATCGCGCATATCACCTTCTCCTTCCCCTTCGCGGCGATGGTGATCCGCACGCGGCTCCAGTCCTTCCCGCCGGAAATGGCGGAGGCGGCGCGCGACCTCGGGGCGAGCGAATACCAGGTGTTCAGGGACATCCTGATCCCCCACATGGTGCCCGGCCTGATCGCCGGGGCATTGCTGGCCTTCACGCTCAGCCTCGACGATTTCGTGATCACCTTCTTCACCTCGGGGCCGAATACCGTGACCTTCCCGGTCAAGGTCTATTCGATGGTGCGCTTCTCCGTGACGCCGGAGATCAACGCCGCCTCGACCATCCTCATCCTGATGACGCTGGCGCTGACCTTCATCGCGATCCGGCTGCAGAAACCGTCGGAGATGACGAAATGAGCCAGCCCATCGTTTCCATCAAATCCGTCTCCAAGCGCTTCGGCAGTTTCGTCGCGGTGGACGATGTGGACCTCGAGATCGCGGAGGGCGAGTTCTTCGCCATGCTCGGCCCCTCGGGCTGCGGGAAGACGACGCTCCTCCGCATGATCGCCGGGTTCGAGACGCCGACCGAGGGGCAGGTGATGATCGGCGGCGTGGACATGAGCCACACCCCGCCGAACAGGCGCCCGGTCAACATGGTGTTCCAGTCCTACGCCGTCTTCCCCCATATGAGCGTGGAGAAGAACGTCGCCTACGGGTTGAAGATGGACCGGGTTCCGGCGGCGGAGATCGGGCCGCGGGTGAAGGAGGCGCTGGCGCTCGTCCAGCTTTCCCAGTTCGCGGAGCGCAAGCCCGACCAGCTTTCGGGCGGCCAGCGACAGCGCGTCGCGCTCGCCCGCGCGCTGGTGAAGAAGCCGCGGGTGCTGCTGCTGGACGAGCCGCTTTCCGCGCTCGACGCCAAGCTGAGGGACGCGATGCGGCTGGAGCTGGTGAAGCTGCAGAAATCCATCGGCGTCAGCTTCATCATGGTGACGCACGATCAGGACGAGGCGCTCGCCGTGGCGGACCGGATCGCCGTGCTGCATCAGGGCCGGCTCCGGCAGGTGGCGAAACCGGAGGCGCTCTACCAGCGGCCGGCGGACGCCTTCGTGGCGGATTTCATCGGCAAGGCGAATTTCTTCCCCGCGCTGAAGGTGACGAGGGCCGGTGCCGGCGCGCGGGTCGAGACGAAGGAATTGCCGCCGCTCGATTTTCCCGCCGCGCCGGACGGGAACCTCACGCTCGCCGTCAGGCCGGAGAAGATCGGCCTCGGCCCGGAGGCGGAGGGCGAGGTTCGGATCGAGGCGAAGCTGGGGGATGTGGCCTTTCAGGGGGACAGTTCGCTTGTGGAATTGCTCCTCCCCTCGGGCCGCGCGCTCCTCGCCGCGACGCACGGGAAGAGCGCGGCTTGGGTCGGCGCGCAGAAGGAGGGCGCGACGATCCCGCTTGGCTGGCGGGTGGAGGACATGCTGGCGCTGAAGGCGGATTGAGCCCGCGCGCCCGCCGCCGAAACCGGCTAGACTGCCCGAAAACAGGGAGAGAGCCAT
>JAUHWJ010000590.1 GCA_030424705.1 Alphaproteobacteria bacterium
GGACACCGCCTTCTTCCACGGCGTGCTCAAGGCCGCCTGCGACCGGCACGACCCGGCCTATTACCCGGCGCACAAGGCCTGGGCGGACGATTACTTCATGATCAAGCACTGGAACGAGCCCCGCGGGGTCGGCGGCATCTTTTATGACGATCTCTGCACCGGGGACTGGGAGGCGGATTTCGCCTATACGCAGGATGTCGGCCGCGCCTTCCTCGACGCCTTCCTGCCGATCACGGAGAAGCGGCGGACCGAGAGCTGGACGGCGGAGGACCGTGAGGTGCAGCTCGTGAAGCGGGGGCGCTACGCCGAGTTCAACCTTGTCTATGACCGGGGCACGAAGTTCGGGCTGGAGACGGGGCACAACCCGGAGGCGGTGCTGATGTCCCTGCCGCCTGAAGCGAAATGGCCCTGAGCGAGGCCTGGAAGGGCTATCGCCACGCGCCGGAGCCGGGAACGCCCGTCTGCCCGCTTTCGGAGGTTCCGGAGGCGGGGACGCTCTGCCTCAATCTCGGAGGCTTCCCGCTGCTCCTCGTCCGGGGGGCGGGCGCGCTCCGGGCCTATGTGAACGCCTGCCCGCATCAATATCTTCCGCTCGACCACAAGGGTTCGCGGCTCCTTTCCGCCGACGGTCGGGTGCTCCGCTGCACGAGCCACGGCGCGGGCTTTCTCGCGGAGACGGGCGAGGGGGTGGAGGGGCCGGGCGCGGGGCTCGCGCTCGATCCGGTTCCGGTTGCGACGGGCGCGGACGGGATGGTGCGGATCGGCTGAGCCTGACCGGTCGGCGCGTCGCCGCGACGCGACGCCGCCCGCTCACTCCCCGAAAAGGTCGCCCGCCCGCCCCGCGCCGCCGGGCGCGGCGAGGCCGAGATGGCGCCAGCCCTTTTCCGCCACCATGCGGCCGCGCGGGGTGCGCTGGATCAGGCCCTGCTGGAGGAGGAAGGGCTCGATCACGTCCTCCACCGCGTCCCGCGTCTCCGCCATGGCCGCGGCGATGGTTTCGACCCCGACCGGGCCGCCATTGTAGTTTTCCGCGATGATCGAGAGATAGCGGAGGTCCGCCGAATCGAGCCCCAGCGCGTCGACCCCGAGGCGGGTGAGCGCCATGTCCGCAATCTCCCGGTCCACCCGCCCGTCGCCCTCGATCAGCGCGAAGTCGATCACCCGGCGGAGGAGGCGGCCGGCGACGCGGGGCGTGCCGCGGCTCCGCCGCGCGATCTCCCGCGCGCCGTCCGGCGTCGCCGGCGCCTTCAGGAGGCGCGCGCCGCGCTCCACGATCTGCACCAGCTCCGCCTCGTCATAGAATTCGAGCCGGACGGGAATGCCGAACCGGTCCCTCAGCGGCGTGGTGAGAAGGCCGAGCCGCGTCGTCGCCCCGACCAGCGTGAAGGGCTGAAGCTCGATCCGCACGGTGCGGGCCGCCGGCCCCTCCCCGATCACGAGGTCGAGCTCGAAATCCTCCATCGCGGGATAGAGCACCTCCTCCACCGCCGGGTTGAGGCGGTGGATCTCGTCGATGAAGAGCACGTCCCGCGCCTCGAGATTGGTGAGGATCGCCGCGAGGTCCCCCGCGCGGGCGATGACCGGGCCGGAGGTCATGCGGAAGCCGACGCCGAGCTCCCGCGCCATGATCTGCGCCAGCGTCGTCTTGCCGAGGCCGGGGGGGCCGTAGAAGAGGAGATGGTCCATCGCCTCCCCCCGCTGGCGGGCGGAGCGGGCGAAAACCTCCAGATTGGCGCGGGCGGCCCTCTGGCCGACGAATTCGGCGAGCGATTGCGGGCGGAGCGCGCGCTCGGGCGCGTCTTCCGTCAGCGGGGCGGGGCGGAGGATCGGGTCGGGCTCGGTCATCTCCCCCCTCTCGCCCGCATCACCGGCCCGGCGCAAGCGACTTGAGCGCGGCGCGGATCAGCGCCGGCGCGCCTTCCGCCCCCGCCTCTTCCGCGGCGAGCACAGCGGCGGAGGCTTCGGAGGGCTGGTAGCCGAGATTGGCGAGGGCGGAGAGCGCATCCTCCCGCGCGCTCCGCTCCCCCTTCGGCGCGGCGGCGCGGGGAAGGGGGAGCGGCGCGGCGCCGGCGGGGGCCTTGCCCTTCAGCTCCAGCACGATCCGCTGCGCGAGCTTCGGGCCGACGCCGGGCGCGGCCTTCATCGCCG
>JAUHWJ010000591.1 GCA_030424705.1 Alphaproteobacteria bacterium
CTGGTGGCTGAAGCCCGAGCATGAGGGCTGGCGCGAGCTTCTGCGCGAGGGCGCGCCGCTCTGGGTGCGGAAGGCGAAGGCCGCGAGCGTCGCGGAGCCGGCCGGCTCCGTCGGCCGCTCCATCGGCGTCTTCGCCACCTCGTCCGTCGAGATCGACGAAAACGGGATGAGCCTCTCGCTCACCGAACGGCTCGCGACGGTGAAGTGATGAAGTCCCCCCACGGCCCCCTTCGCGTCGGCATCGGCGGCCCGGTCGGCGCCGGGAAGACGACGCTGACCGACGCGCTCTGCAAGGCGATGCGGGAGCGCTGGTCCGTCGGGGCGATCACCAACGACATCTACACGCGGGAGGATGCGGAGGCGCTGATGCGGAGCCAGGCGCTGCCCGCGGACCGGATCATCGGGGTGGAGACGGGCGGCTGCCCGCACACCGCGATCCGGGAGGACGCCTCGATCAACCTCGCGGCGGTGGCGGAGATGCGGCGGCGCCATCCCGATCTTGACGTTGTGTTCATAGAATCCGGCGGGGACAACCTCGCCGCCACCTTCTCCCCCGAACTCGCGGACCTGACGATCTATGTGATCGACGTGGCGGCGGGTGAAGAGATCCCGCGGAAGGGCGGACCCGGCATCACCCGCTCCGACCTCCTCCTCATCAACAAGACCGACCTCGCCCCCCATGTCGGCGCCTCGCTCGACGTGATGGAGCGGGACGCGAACCGGATGCGGCAGGGGCGGCCCTGGCTGTTCACTCGTCTCCGGCACGGCGAGGGCGTGGACCGGATTGTCAGCTTCCTCGCGGCGGAGGGCGGGCTTCAGGCCGCCTGAGCCGCGGGAAGGCCGCGAAGCGCCTCCCACACCTCGTATTCCGCCCGGAGGGCGCGGCGGAGCCGTGCGCGCTCCGCCCCGGTCAGTGCTGAAAGCGCGGCGCCGCCGCCGACCGGGGCCACATGATCGGCCGCATAGAGCGGCAGCACCGTGGCCGGATCGTGGCCAAGGAGACGCGCGAGCGCCTCGACGATCCGCCGCATCGCCCCGATGTCCCCGACAAGGGCGAAGCGCGCCGCCTCCGCCCGCACCTCCGCCGCCGATCCGAAATAGGAGGCGTAGCCGCGCCGTAGGTGGACGATGGCGCGGATCGCCCTCCGCGCCGCCGCGACCTGCTCCGCATCGCCGGAGATGAGGGCACGGAAGAACGTCTCCGGTGCGGAAAAATTCGCGAAGGCTTCCTCCTCGAGCGCCGTCCAGGGGATGTCGTATCGCGGGCGGCCCTTCCGGAGGCGGGAGAGGAAGCCGGAGGCCATCCTCTCCAGCGGGTCGCGCAGCACGACGACGAGGCGCGCATCGGGCAGGAATTCGACGGCTTCATCGAGGCCGATCCGGTGGGGCAGGTAGAGCGGGGCGCGCATTCCCCTCTCTCGCATCGCGTCTATCAGGTTGGAGAGGCTGGTGCCGCCCGTTTTCGGGATGTGGAGGCAGGCGAGGGACGGGTCCGCCCCCGCCCTCACCTGCCGGGCGATGATTCCCGGAATCTCGGCGCGATGTTCAGGGGAGAGACGGCTCATGCGCCCCCGCGCGGCGGCAGGGGCCGGGCAGGGCCGTGATAGGCCTCCTGATACTCCTCCGGCACTTCGTGCCCGTCATGCACGCCGATCAGGATGCCTGTGGAGGGCGTTCCGCCCCTACGCGCGAGGAGCGCGGCCTCCGAGACCGTGGTGCGCTGGGAGAGGCGGCGCGCCCAGCGGCCGAGGCGCTCATACATCATGGCGATGACCGAGGCGTGCTCCGGGTCCGCGCCGAGATCACGGAACTCGTCGGGGTCAGTCTCGAGGTCGAAGAGCATGGGGCGGAAGCCGCCTTCGGCATGCATGAACTTCCACCGCCGGTCCGCGATCATGAAGAGCCGCGCGTCTCGCGGGGCGACGCCAAGGACCTCCGCCATCGGGGAGACGGAGTAGTCGTATTCGCTCACCGCGAATTCGCGCCATTTCGGGCGCTCGCCGCGGAGCAGCGGGAGAAGCGAGCGGCCTTCGAGGATGTGGTCGGGGACCGGCGCGCCGTGGTGGTCCACGAAGGTGGCGGCGAGGTCGATCTGCTCGACGAGTTCGTCGCAGATCGTTCCGCGCGTAGCGTCAGCCCCGGGCGA
>JAUHWJ010000592.1 GCA_030424705.1 Alphaproteobacteria bacterium
CCAGCGTCTCCCCGATCATCGCCTCCACCGCGCCGCTGCGGAAGGCGCGGCTCAGCGCGGCGTCGGCGAGGAGGCGGAGGCGCGTCTCGCCGCGCCGCATCGTCAGCGCATAGGGCTCGAACGAGAACTGGCCGGGCGCGAATTGGAGCGGCGTCCGCGGGCGGAGCAGGCCGAGCTGATAGCGGAGGATCGCGGCGTCGCCGAAATAGGCGGCGACATGGCCCGAAGCAAGCGCCTCCAGCCCGTCCACATGGCTCTCGTAGCCGACGATCTCGGCCCCGGCGGAGCCCCGGGCGGCGAGGATATCGGGGAGGAGCGCGGCAGTCGTCGTCCCCTGCAGGACGCCGACGACCTCGCCCGCAAGGGCGGGAAAGCCGGCGCCGGGGCCGGCGCGGAAGACGGCGCCCATGCCATCGATGAAATAGGGGATCGAGAAGTCGAACCGCTCGCGCCGCGCGAGGGTTTGCGTCGTCGGCCCGCAGAGCATGTCTATCCGCCCCGATTCAAGCGCCTCGAACCGGTCCGCCGCCGTGACGGGGACCCAGCGGATGCGGAGGTCAGGGCGGCCCGTCGCGCGCGAGACTTCCTCCGCCACCGCCTCGCAGAGTAGCACGGCGAGGCCCGCGGGGCGCCCGGCCTCGACATGGGAGAAGGGCGGCGCGTCCGTCCTGTGGCCGAGCGCGATCTCGCCGCTGGCGGCCGCCCTGTCCAGCACGTCGGCGCGCGCCGGGGCGGCTAGGAGGAAGAGGAGGAGGAGGAGGAAGGCACGCAGGATCATCGTCACGCTCCCGATTTCGCGGAGCCTAGCGGCGCAGCCCGCCCGCGTAAATCGGCCGGCTTGCGGGCGCGGGGGGCGCGGCGTAGAGAACCGGCTAAGCTAGAAGGAGCCCGCCCATGCCGCTCGACGCCCCCCTGCTCGCCTTCGAGGAGCCCGCCGCCAAGCGCATCGAGGGCGCGACGGGCGAATGGGAGATGGTGATCGGGATGGAGGTCCACGCCCAGGTCGCCTCGAAATCCAAGCTCTTCTCCGGCGCCTCCACCGCCTTCGGCGCGGAGCCGAACACGAATGTGAGCCTGGTCGATGCGGCGATGCCGGGGATGCTGCCGGTCATCAACGCCTTCTGCGTCGAGCAGGCGGTGCGGGCGGGGCTCGGGCTCCGGGCGAGGATCAATCTTCGCTCGGTCTTCGACCGGAAGAACTATTTCTATCCCGACCTTCCGCAGGGCTATCAGATCAGCCAGTTCAAGCATCCGATCGTGGGCGAGGGAGAGGTGATCGTCGACCTCGCGCCGGGCGTCGCGCGGCGGGTGGGGATCGAGCGCATCCATCTCGAACAGGACGCCGGCAAGTCGATCCATGACATGGACCCCTCGCTCTCCTTCGTCGATCTCAACCGCACGGGCGTCGCGCTGATGGAGATCGTCTCCCGCCCGCATATCCGCGGCCCGGAGGAGGCGGCGGAATATGTGCGGAAGCTCCGGCAGATCCTCCGCTATCTCGGCGCCTGCGACGGCAACATGCAGGAGGGGAGCCTCCGGGCCGATGTGAACGTCTCCGTCTGCCGGCCGGGCGACTATGAGCGCTTCCGCGAGACAGGGGATTTCGGGCATCTCGGCACGCGCTGCGAGATCAAGAACATGAACTCGATGCGCTTCATCCAGCAGGCCATCGACTTCGAGGCGAAGCGGCAGATCGCCATTCTGGAGGATGGCGGCAAGGTCGATCAGGAGACGCGGCTCTACGACCCGTCGAAGGGCGAGACGCGCTCGATGCGCTCCAAGGAGGAGGCGCACGATTACCGCTATTTCCCCGATCCCGACCTTCTGCCGCTCGAATTCAGCCAGGACTTCGTGGACGGGATCGCCGCGGGCCTGCCGGAGCTGCCGGACCAGAAGAAGGCCCGCTTCGTGCGCGATTACGGCGTGACCGAATACGACGCAGGGGTTCTGACCGCGGAGGTCGAGAGCGCGGATTTCTTCGAGGCGGTCGCATCGGGGCGGGACGGGAAGACGGCGGCCAACTGGGTCATCAACGAGCTCTTCGGTCGGCTGAACAAGGAGGGGCTCGCCGTCTCCGCCAGCCCGGTTTCCGCCGCGCAGCTCGGCGGGGTGATCGACCTTATCGCGAGCGGGGAGATTTCCG
>JAUHWJ010000593.1 GCA_030424705.1 Alphaproteobacteria bacterium
ATGGGCTGCGACGCGCTCCGCCGCCTTGCCGCCCGGCTGGGTCTTGAAGAAGGCGGCGATCTGGTTGGCCATGTGGACCATCTTGTCAGGCGACATCGGCGGCCTCCGTCTTGATGCGCTCGGGATGGGAGAAGACGTCGAACCCGCCCTGCCGCGCGAAGGCGACAAGGGTGATCCCCGCCGCCTCTGCGACGCGGAGGGCATGCGCGGTCGGGGCCGAGACGGCGACGAGGACGGGGCAGCCCGCCATCGCGCATTTCTGCACAAGTTCGACCGAGATGCGGCTGGTCAGCACGAAGGCGCCCGCGCCCATGTCCGAGCCCCGGAGGGCGAGGGCGCCGATCAGCTTGTCGAGCGCATTGTGCCGCCCGACATCCTCCCGCGCCGCGATGACCCCCTCGCCGGGGACGAGGAACCCGGCGGCATGCGTCGCCCCGGTGAGGGCATGGAGCGCCTGATGCGCGCGGAGCGCGTCGGTCGCGCCCGCAAGCTCGAAGCGGCTAAAGGCGAAGCCCGGCTCGGGCACGCGGGGGGCGGGCCGGTTCGCCTCTTCGAGGCTCTCGATCCCGCAGAGACCGCAGCCGACCGGCCCGGCCATCCGCCGCCGCCTTGCCGCGAGCGCGTCCGCCCGGTCCGCCCGGAGCCAGAGCCGCGCCTCGATCCCTTCTTCCGAGGCGACCTCCTCGAACGCCTCGATCTCATCGAGCCCGGCGACGAGGCCCTCGGTGAGCGCGAAGCCGTGGGCGAAATCGCGGATGTCCCCCGGCGTCGCCATCATCACCGCCTGCGTCGTCCCGTTGCAGACGATCGCAACGGGGACCTCCTCCGGCAGGGACCTGCTGATCGGCGTCGCGCCGCCTGCGCGGAGCGCGAGGCCGGGGAAGGAGCGGCTGAGCGGAGGGGGCATGGCCGCCTACTCCGCCGCCAGGATGCGGCGGGACTGCGCCGCCTGTTCCGCATAGTCGCGCTGCCAGCCGGTCGGCCCGTTGGACGGGCCGACCTGCACCGCCGTCACCTTGTATTCGGGGCAGTTCGTCGCCCAGTCGGAATAGTCGGTGGTGATCACGTTTGCCTGCGTCTCGGGGTGGTGGAAGGTCGTGTAGACGACGCCGGGGCTCACCCGGTCCGTCACCTTCGCGCGGAGCGCCGTCTCGCCGGAGCGGGAGGCGAGGCGCACCCAGTCCCCGTCCTTCACGCCGCGGGTTTCCGCGTCATGCGGATGGATTTCCAGCACGTCCTCCTGATGCCAGACGACGTTCGCCGTCCGCCGCGTCTGCGCGCCGACATTGTACTGGCTGAGGATTCGCCCCGTCGTGAGTAGGAGCGGGAATCGCGGGCCCGTCCTCTCGTCGGTCGCGACATATTCGGTGACGATGAAGCGCCCCTTGCCGCGCACGAACCCGTCCACATGCATGAGCGGCGTCCCCTCGGGGTGCGCCTCATTGCAGGGCCACTGCACCGAGCCCTTTTCCTCCAGCAGCGCATAATCGACGCCGGAGAAGCTCGGCGTCGTCGCCGCGATTTCGTCCATGATCTGCGCGGGATGCGAATAGGCCCAGCCCCCGCCCATCGCGTTGGCGAGCATCTGGGTGATCTCCCAGTCTGCGTAGCCGTTCCGCGGGGCCATGACCTTGCGGACGCGGTTGATGCGCCGCTCGGCGTTGGTGAACGTCCCGTCCTTCTCCAGGAAGGTCGAGCCCGGCAGGAAGACATGGGCGTAGTTCGCCGTCTCGTTCAGGAAGAGATCGTGGACGATGACGCAGTCCATCGCCGCGAGCCCGGCGGCGACATGATGCGTATCGGGGTCCGACTGGAGAATGTCCTCGCCCTGACAATAGAGCCCCCTGAACTCACCCTCCACCGCTGCGTCGAGCATGTTGGGGATGCGGAGGCCCGGCTCCGGGTCGATCTCGACGCCCCAGGCCTGCCGGAACACGTCCCGCACCTCCGGGTTCTTCACATGGCGGTAGCCCGGCAGCTCGTGCGGGAAGGAGCCCATGTCGCAGGAGCCCTGCACGTTGTTCTGCCCGCGAAGCGGGTTCACGCCGACGCCCTTGCGCCCGATGTTCCCGGTCAGCATTGCGAGGTTCGCGATGGCCATCACCGTGGTCGAGCCCTGGCTGTGCTCGGTGACGC
>JAUHWJ010000594.1 GCA_030424705.1 Alphaproteobacteria bacterium
TGCCGAGCGCGATCTACACCTTCCTGCAGGTTCCGGGCGGGGAGGACGAGGCGGCGCGGCTCGTCTTCGTCGCCGTCATCGTCGCGATGGGGGCGCTCCTTCTTTCCGAATGGGTCAGCCGGGCGGTGGCGCGGCGGATCGCCGGCGCATGACGCTCGACGTCGCCCTCCGCCATTCCTTCGGCGCCTTCTCGCTCGACATCGCCTTCGTCGCGCCGCCGGGGATCACCGTGCTCTTCGGCCGTTCGGGTTCGGGCAAGACGACCATCGTGAACGCCGTCGCCGGCCTCGTCCGCCCCTCCGCCGGGCGCATCGCGCTGGACGGGCGGCCGCTGACGGATGCCGAGGCGGGCGTATTCCTGCCTCCGCACCGGCGACGGATCGGTTATGTCTTCCAGGAGGGGCGGCTCTTCCCGCATCTCACCGTGCGCCGGAACCTGCTCTACGGCTCATGGTTCGCGCCGCGCGGCGCGAAGCGGGAGGATTTCGGGCGCATCGTGGAGATGCTCGGGATCGGCCCTCTCCTCGGCCGGCGCCCTGGCGCGCTTTCGGGCGGCGAGAAGTCCCGTGTTGCGCTCGGGCGGGCGCTGCTCTCGGCGCCGCAGCTCCTGCTGGCGGACGAGCCGCTCGCGGCGCTGGACGCCGCGCGGAAGGCGGAAATCCTCCCCTACTTCGAGCGATTGAGGGACGAGTTGGCGATCCCGATCCTCTATGTGAGCCATGCGGCGAGCGAGGTCGCCCGCCTCGCCACGACCGTGGTGGCCCTCGAAGCCGGGCGGGTGATCGCGCAGGGCCCCGCAGCGGAGGTGCTTGGTGACCCGACCGTGCTGCCCGCCGGCGCGCGCGAGGCTGGCGCGGTGCTCACGGCGCGCGTCGTGCGGCATCACGCGGACGGGCTGAGCGAGCTTGATGCGGGTGGCTGCGCGCTCTTCCTGCCGTGGATCGACCGCGCGCCCGGCGCCGCGATCCGCGTCCGCATCGCAGCGCATGACGTTCTCCTTGCGCGGGCCTGGCCCGAGGGGCTCTCCGCGCTGAACATCCTGCCCGGAACGGTGGCGGAGATCCGCGCGGGGGAGGGGCCGGGCGCTATGGTGGCGCTCGACACGCCTGCCGGGCGGCTGCTCGCGCGGATCACCCGGCGCTCGGCGGAGGCGCTAGGCCTCGCCCCGGGAGCCGCGGTCCATGCGGTCGTCAAGTCGGTCGCCGTCGCACCGGCCGATGTCGGGGCCGCGGGCTGAGCCGCGGTGGGGCGAACGGGGCGCGATATGGCTTGCGCGGCGGATCGCGCGCTGGGCATAACGCGCTGATGAGCGAAACGGCGCCCTCCCGGCCGGAGAGACCGGAACTCCGCATCCGCATCGTCTTCGGCGACGACGCGATGCTGGGCCCCGGCAAGGCCGACCTTCTGGAGCGCATCGGCGAGACGGGCTCTATCGCCGCGGCGGGGCGCAGCATGGCGATGAGCTACAAGCGCGCCTGGATGCTGGTGGAGGAGATGAACGCCGCCTTTCGCGACCCGCTCGTCGAATCCACGCGCGGCGGTCCCCGCGGAGGCGGGGCGCGCCTGACGGACGCGGGAGAGGTCGTGCTCGCCCATTATCGCAGGCTAGAAGAGATCATGGCGGAGGCGGGCGCGGCCCGGATTGGCCAGTTGCGGGGCATGCTGCGGCCAGCGCCGCGGGAGACCGAAGCCTGAAGAGAGGGGCGCCCCGGCGGGCCAAAGGGCGCACCGGGGCGGAAGGGTCACGCCGCCTTGGGCAGCGTCGCGGCGAGGGCCACGGTGGCGAGCGCGGCGCGCGCCGCCTCCGCCCCTTTCTTCACGAAATGGGCGGTGAAGAAGGCCTCGTGCGCCGCGCTCTCCTGAAAGTGGTGCGGCGTCAGCACCACGGAGAAGATCGGGACGCCGGTGGAGAGCTGCGCGGTCATCAGCCCGCCCACCACCGTCTCCGCCACGAAGTCATGCCGGTAGATGCCGCCGTCAACCACGAAGGCGGCGCCGACGATCCCGTCATAGAGCCCTGTCCTCGCCAGCCGTTGCGCGAGAAGCGGGATCTCGAAGGCGCCGGGAACGTCATAGACGTCCGTCTCCGCCGCCCCGTTCGTCCGCCGCGCCAGCTCTTCGAGAAAGCCGA
>JAUHWJ010000595.1 GCA_030424705.1 Alphaproteobacteria bacterium
TAAGGCCGGCCTCGGCCAGCGATTCACGCGAGCCGGCGAAGATGTCGTAGAAGAAGAGGACGAGCGTGTGGTCGCAGCGCGCGCCCGTCTTGCGGATCGCCTCGGCGAATTTCAGCTTGGAGCCGCCATCCGTCGTCAGATCCTCCACGAGGAGGACGCGCTGGCCTTCGGAGATCACGCCCTCGATCTGCGCGTCGCGGCCGAAGCCCTTCGGCTTCTTGCGGACATATTGCATAGGCAGGCCCATACGCTCAGCGATCCAGGCGGCGAAGGGGATGCCCGCCGTCTCCCCGCCCGCCACGGCGTCGAACGCCTCGAACCCGGCGTTGCGCATCAGCTTCGATACGGCGAAATCCATAAGGGCGGAGCGGATGCGTGGATAGGAGATAAGCTTCCGGCAGTCGATATAGACCGGGCTCGAAAGGCCGGAGGTGAACTTGAAGGGCGGGTCGGGGCGGAAATGCACCGCCTGCACTTCGAGCAGCATCCGCGCGGTCTGCCGCGCCATCAGCGCCTCGTCGGGGAAGGAATTGGCGAACATGCTCACCTCGCGACGCGCCAGTGGAGGGGAAAGCCCGGATCGAAGACGGTGACGGGGCCTTCGCCCGTCTCCAGTTTCGCAGGGTAGGGGACGGGGGCGGCGCTCTTCTCCAGCGTGATCTGCTCTGCGTTCGGCGCCATGCCGTAGAAATCCGGGCCGTTGAGGGAGGCGAACGCCTCCAGCCGGTCGAGCGCCCCGGCCTCCTCGAAGACATGGGCGAGGCAGGCGAGCGCGACGGGCGCGGTGAAGCAGCCGGCGCAGCCGCAGGCCGCCTCCTTCAGCGGGTCCACATGCGGGGCGGAATCGGTGCCGAGGAAGAAGGAGCGGGAGCCGGAGGTCGCCGCCTCCACCAGCGCGAGGCGGTGCGTCTCCCGCTTCGCGACGGGGAGGCAGTAGTAATGCGGGCGGATGCCGCCGGCGAGGATGTGGTTGCGGTTGATGATGAGGTGATGGGCGGTGATCGTCGCCGCCAGCCCCTCCCCGCCCTCTCTTGCATAGGTCGCCCCCTCCGCCGTCGTGACATGCTCCATGACGACGCGGAGCGTGGGGTTGCGGCGGCGGAGCGGGTCCAGCACCCGGTCGATGAAGACCGCCTCCCGGTCGAAAATATCGACAGAATGGTCCGTCACCTCGCCGTGGACGCAGAGCGGCAGGCCGATCTCCGCCATGCGCTCCAGCACGGGCTGCACCTTGTCGAAATCCCGCACGCCGGAGGCGGAATTGGTCGTCGCCCCGGCGGGATAGAGCTTCACGGCGTGGACGAGGCCCTCCGCATGGGCGGCGGCGACGTCATCCGCCCCCGTCGCCTCGGTGAGGTAGAGCGTCATCAGCGGCGTGAAGTTCGCGGCGCCCGGCGCGGCGAGGATTCGCTGGCGATAGGCGCGGGCGTCCGCCCCCGTCACGACGGGGGGGACGAGATTGGGCATGATGATGGCGCGCGCGAAATCGCGCGCGCTTTCCGCCGTCACGGCTTCCAGCATGGCCCCGTCCCTGAGATGGAGGTGCCAGTCGTCGGGGCGGCGGATCGTCAGGCTGGTCATGCGGGCTCCTCGGGACGCTGGGCCGTCTTAGCGGCGCCTGCGCGAGCCCGCAATCGCAGGCTCAGCCCTGCCAGCCCTGACGGGCGGCGTTCGCCTCGCAATCGGACTTTTTCTTGTAGCCCTCGGAGGCGGCTCCGATGACGTTCCCGTTCACAGCCTTGCGGCGCCAGCGCCACTCGCCGCGCTTGTCCTCGTAGAATTCCCACTTGTCCTTCGGGTTCGGCCCGCGGTTCATGTTGGCTTCGCAATCGGATTTCTTGTCATAGCCTTCCGACGCGGCGCCGACGATCTGCCCGTTGGGGGCCTTCCGCCGCCAGCGCCATTCGCCGCGTTTGTCCTGATAGACCTCGAACGTATCGTTTTCCCCGACCATGAGTCGCATTCCCTGTCTGTCCGGCGGCCCATGGCCCCGGCGGTTCTTGTTGGCCCCGAAGGGTGACGGATGATGCGTGAGGCCCCCGCCCCGCGCAAGTTTTCGTTAAGCGCGCGTGATGGCCGAAAGGGGGCGGGGCGGCGGCGGGGAATGGGCGCTTCCAAGGC
>JAUHWJ010000596.1 GCA_030424705.1 Alphaproteobacteria bacterium
GCCGCATATACTTCGCCAGCAACAGGGATGTCCGTCACGCGAGCTCGAAGTCGGGCGATGTATTCGGCGACCGTTTCAATGCGGACGGGCCGCAATGCTTCCGCGTCGGGCACGCGGACGTAGCCCTGAAGGGTGGCGACCCGACGGATGACGACGGCTGGAGCGTCGGCCGGACGAAGCTCTATCCCGAAACGCTCTCGGACGCCTCGCCGGCGAAGAAGAAGCTGGGCTCGGCGACGCTATTCGAGGATCTCCGCGCGCAGCTGAAGCAGGAAGACGTCGACGTCATCGTCTATCTCCACGGCTTCGCGAACAGCTTCGAAAGCTCGGTGATCCGCGCCGCGGCGCTGCAGGACCTTTATGGCGGGGGCGCGCAGAGGGCGATCGTCGTGATGTTCTCATGGCCGTCGAACGGCCGCGTCCAGCCGGCCTGGCACTATTTTTCCGACCGGGAGGATGCGGAGGCTTCGGGCCTCGCGATGGGGCGCGCGCTGGCCCGGCTCGCCGAATTCCTCGCCGAGATGCGCGCGGCCGACCGGGATGCGATACTCGCCGCGCGGCGGGAGGGCGCCGTGCCGAACCCCGACGACCTCGTGCAATGCACGCGCCGCCTGCACCTCGTCGCGCATTCGATGGGCAACTGGGCGCTTCGCCACGCGATCCGGAAATTCGTCGAGCTGAGCGGTGGCAGGGCGCCGCGCATCTTCGACAACGTCTTCCTGATGGCGGCGGACGAGGACCATGACGCGCTCTCCCGACCGGAGAAGCTGGCGCCGCTGGCCCAGCTCGCCAGCCGGTTGCATGTCTATCACGCGGCGAACGACGTCGCGCTGACGATATCGGACAAGACGAAGGGCCTGCCGGACCGATTGGGCGCGGACGGGCCCACCAATCTCGACCTGCTGGACGAGCGGATCGTCGCCATCGATTGCGGCGAGATCAGCAAGACGGCGCTGACGCACGGGCGCCATCAGTATTACCGGCTGCGCCCCGAGGTCATCGAGGATGTCCGCGCCACCCTCGCCGGCGCCCCGCAGGACGGGAGGAGCGGCCGGGTCACGGTGCGGGAGGGGCGAAGCTGGCGGCTCTCGGAAGCGCCGCGCCTCACCTGATCCCGGCGCGCATGAAGCTCTGCACGAAGGCGCGCTGGAAGAGCAGGAACCCGATCAGCAGCGGCGCGGAGGTGGCGAGCGCGGCGGCGGAGATCACCGCCCAGTCCACGCCCTGATCTACGGAAGCGAAGACCTGGAGGCCGACCGTCACCGGCCGCGTCGTCTCCGAGCTGGTCACCACCAGCGGCCAGAGGAAGTTGTTCCAGTGGAAGCTGACGGAGACCAGCCCGTAGGCGACATAGACCGGCTTCGCCAGCGGCACATAGACCCGGAGCAGCACCTGCATGGTCGAGGCACCCTCAATCACTGCCGCCTCCTCCAGCGCCTTCGGCACCTGCCGGAAGGTCTGCCTGAGGAGGAAGATGCCGAAGGCGGAGGCCACATAGGGCGCCGCGACGCCGGCGAGGCTGTCCACCAGCCCGAGCTTCGCGATGGTGGCGTAATTCTCCACCATCAGCACCTCGGGCGCGACCATGAGCTGCACGAGGATGAGGGAGAAGAGCACGCCTGCCCCCGGGAACTCGTAGCGCGCGAAGGCGTAGGCCGCGAGCGTGCAGAGCACGAACTGCGCCGCAAGGATGCCCGTCACCAGAATGGTGGTGTTGAGCATGTACTGCGCGAAGGGCGCCGCGGCGAAGGCCCGTTCGAAATTCACCAGCGTCAGGGGCGCCGTCACGTCGAACTTCGTGAGGTATTCCGGCGGGTGGATCGCCGCCCAGAAGGCGAAGAGGATCGGCGCGAGCCAGAGGAGCGCGAGCGCCCAGGCCGCGACGGCTTCGAGCGGAGGCGTGCGGCCGCTCATCGGTAATGCGTCCGCCGTTCGAGGAGGAGGAACTGCACGGCGGCGAGCGCGCCGAGGATCGCGAGGAGGATCATCGTCAGCGTCGCCGCGCCCGCCGTATCCCAGAATTTGAAGCCCGTCTCGTAGATGTGGAAGAGGAGCAGGTTCGTAGCGTTGTTCGGCCCGCCCCCCGTCAGGATGAAGATGTGGTCGACGACGCGGAAGG
>JAUHWJ010000597.1 GCA_030424705.1 Alphaproteobacteria bacterium
CGCAGCTTCCGCGCGAGATGGGCCTGGTCGCCCTCGTGGATCTCGATGTCGAGCGCGCCCGTCTCCTCCACCAGCGCGCGGAGCACGCCCGGCAGCACATAGGGGCCGATGGTGTGGAGCGCGCCGACGGAGAGTTTTCCGGCGGCCGCCCGCCCGCCCGGGCCGGGCCCGAGCAGGACGGCGGCGCCATAGGCGCGGTTCGCGAAGATGAGCGGGGAGCCAGTTTCGGCCAGAAACACCTCCCGCACCTCCCCGATGAAGACGTGATGCGTCCCCACCCGCTCGGAGGAGACGACGCGGCAGTCGAAGGCCGTCAGCGGGTCCACCACCCGCGGCGCGCCCGTCGCCATCGGCCGCCAGTCGGCGCAGGCGAACTTGTCCCCGCCCGGCTGCGCGATGCGGCCCGCGAAGGCGTCGGAAATGTCGGACTGGTCGTCCCTGAGCACGTTGGCGCAGAAGCAGCCATTGGCGATGATCGTCTCCGCCGCAGGCGAACGATAATGGACGCAGACGAGCATCGTCGGCGCCTCGCCATCCGCCGAGACGGAGGACATGGCGGAGACGGTGACGCCCGCGCGCCCCGCCGGCCCGTCCGTCGTCACCACGTTCACCGTGGCGGCGGCGCGGCTCATGCCCTCGAGGAAGGCGGCGCGGATGGGCGCCGCCCCGCTCATCCCAGCTTGCCCGCGATCCAGCTCGCAAAATCGTAGTTCGGTCGTTCGAGATGCGAAAGCGGTCCCGGCTCCGCCATCGCGGAGCAAAGCCCGCGGAACACCTTCTCGGTGCAGCCCTTGTCTTCGTCGTTCACCTCGTCGAGCAGCTTCTTGGCTGCGGCGAAATGCGCCTCCGCTTCCGGGTCCGCCGCAAAATCGGGGGAAAGCCCGCCGCCGTAGAGAATTCGGACATGGTCCACGCCATCCGGGTGCAGTGAAAGATACCAGAAATAGCCGGGCGTCAGCGTGATCATCAGGCTGGGATAGATCGAGATCAGATAAGTCATACGCCGCCGCTCCCCCTGAAGCCGCGTCGAGTTCGGATGCGCGACGGAGAGGAAGAAGGACGGGTCCTTCAATATCCAGTGATAGTTGAAGGCGGGCAGCCCCGGCGGGCATTCCATCTCCTCCAGCTTCACGAAGCTCCCGATCGTGGCGCCGTGGCAGACGGGGAGGTGGTAGGACTCCATGAAGTTCTCGGCCAGAACCTTCCAGTTGGTGTTCCAGCGATGCTCCTCCTGGAAGGTCTGGGCATACTCCTCCATCCCGAAATCGCCCACGAGGTCGGAGACCCCGCGCAACTGCTCCGCCGGGTCCGCCGCCTCGGGGTTCAGCGTCACCAGCACCCAGCCGAGCCATTCGGCGCAGCGGATCTGGGGGAGGCAGATGTCTTTCTTCTCGAAGGTCTCGTTCTTCGTCATCCCCGGCGCGCCGCGCAACGTGCCGTCGAGATTGTAGGTCCAGGCGTGATAGGGGCAGACGATGGAGCCCACATTCCCGGAGCCTTCCAGCAGGGTGGACATCCGGTGCCGGCAGACATTCGACTGCGCGCGGAGCGCCCCGTCCTTGTCCCGCAGCACCATGATCGGCTGGCCCGCCAGCTCGGTGGCGATATAGTCCCCCGGCTTCGCGAACTGGTCGGAGCGGCCGACGCAATACCATTCGCGGGCGAAGATCTCCTCCATCTCCCGCTTGAGGAAGGCCTCGGAGGTGTAGACCGAGCGCGGCATGGCCCGCGCCCGTTCGAAGGGGACCGAGACGTTCGCCTTCAGCTCGGCGGCGGCGTCGAGGGGGTCATGTCTCGTCATCTCACTCCGCCGCCTTCGGCATGTTTTCGCTGAACCATTTCGTCACCGCGCCATCCCCCTTCGCCCGCCCGTCAAGCTTGATGACGTTATCCGAGAGCCCGGCCGAATTCTTCACGAAATCGAGCGGCCCCTCCCAGTCGAAGTTCCGGTAGACCGCCGCCAGATGCGCGAAGGGCGGGGACTGGGCGAAGAGCTGGAAGGTCAGCCGGTGGCCGGCGTAGTCCGAGTTCAGGAGGTCGCGGGCGAAGGCGAGGAGTTTCCGCCGGTCCTCCGCCACCCAGTCCTCGTTGACGGTGTAGTATTTCTCCAGCCA
>JAUHWJ010000598.1 GCA_030424705.1 Alphaproteobacteria bacterium
GCTCGAAGCCGCGCGCGCCGCGCTCCCCGAGGGCGTGACGGGCGGCGTCAGCGCCTGGGGCGGGCGGCTCGTTGCGCGCATCCTGGCGGAGACGGGCCGCGCGCTCCGCGCCGCGCTCATCCCGCTCATCCGCCTCTTCCGCGCGGGCGCCCTGCCCCGCGTCTGGTCGATATGAAGAAGGGTTAGACGATGATCCTCACTCCGAGAGAGAAGGACAAGCTCCTCATCTCGATGGCAGCCGTCGTCGCGCGGAAACGCCTCGAACGCGGCGTGAAGCTGAACCATCCGGAGGCGGTGGCGCTCATCACCGATTTCGTGGTGGAGGGCGCGCGGGACGGCCGTTCGGTGGCCGACTTGATGGAGGCGGGCGCGCATGTGATCACTCGCGAGCAATGCATGGAGGGGGTGCCAGAGATGCTCCACGACGTGCAGGTGGAGGCGACCTTCCCGGACGGGACGAAGCTCGTCACCGTCCATGAGCCGATACGGTGAGCCCGATGATCCCCGGTGAAATCCTCCCCGTCGAAGGCGAGATCGTCCTGAACGATGGCGCCGCCGCCATCACGATCACCGTTGCCAACACCGGCGACCGGCCGGTGCAGGTCGGCAGCCACTACCATTTCGCGGAGACGAACGGGGCGCTGGCCTTCGACCGGGAGGCCGCGCGCGGCATGCGGCTCGACATCGCCGCCGGAACCGCCGTCCGCTTCGAGCCGGGGCAGGAGCGGGAGGTGACGCTCGTGCCCTATCGCGGGGCGCGGAAAGTCTACGGCTTTCAGGGCAAGGTAATGGGGGACCTCTGAACGTGGCCCGGCGGAAGAGCGACAATCGCATGATTGCGCCCTATATTGACAAAGTCCGGCCCGCGCGATCCTTGCGCCGGGGCGCGGCGCAGAGGACATTCTCCACAAATGGCGAAACAGCCGACAGGCTTCGAAACGATGCGGAGCGCGATGCTCCTCTCCCGCCTCGCATGGGAGGCGCAGATGGTCGTCAGCATGCGGATGCTCGGCATGGCCGGCCTGTGGTCCGTCCCGAGCGGCGAGTCGGAGACCATGGTCTCGGAAAAGCCGGAGGTCTTCGTGAACGCGGCCGGAGCGGCCGGCGCGGCGGCGATGCGCGGCGGGCGGCCCGACCAGATCATGGACGCATGGACCCGCACGATGCGCCGCAAGACCGGCGCGAATGTCCGCCGGCTTTCGAAACGGGGGCCGAAGATCGGGTTCTGAGGCGGAGCGGCGCGCAGGACCGGCGGGAGGCGCGCCATGCGCTATGAACTCGACCGCGACTTCGCATTGTCCGAGTGCCATGAACTCCGGTCCTTCGTCTCGAAATATGTGGAGCTCGTCACCGCGACCGAACGCTTCGCCCTGGCGGGGGCCGCGGGCTTCGCCGCCTTCTCCGTCTCCGACGCCACGGACGGGATCGCCCGGGCGAGACCGCTTCTGAGCGCGATCCCGTTCCTTGTGCTGTCGCTGGCGGCGCTACGCTGCCTGACCTTCTACTTCGTGATCCGCTCCGCCCTCCTCCATATCGAGCGGATCGAACGCGCCGTGCTTACCGATCCGGTGATCGGCTACCAGCGCAACGCCGCCGGGGGCGAGGGCGTGCCGATCAACCGCGCCATCGAGGCCGTCTCGGGCGGCTTCTGGGCGCTCGCCGTCGCCGGAAGCTTCGCCTTCTGGCTGCTCGTCAACGATTTTCTCTGACCGGAGCCCGCCCATGCCCGCCCGCATTTCCCGCCGCGACTACGCCGCCATGTATGGCCCGACGACCGGCGACCAAGTGCGGCTCGCCGACACCGAGCTCTTCATCGAGGTGGAGAAGGACCTCACGACCTATGGCGAGGAGGTGAAGTTCGGCGGCGGCAAGGTGATCCGGGACGGGATGGGCCAGGCGCAGACGACGCGCGCCGCCGGGGCGGTGGATACGGTCATCACCAATGCGCTGATCGTGGACCATACCGGTATCTACAAGGCCGATGTCGGCCTTCGGGACGGGCGCATCCACAAGATCGGCAAGGCCGGCAATCCGGATGTGCAGCCGGGGGTGGACATCATCGTCGGGCCAGGGACGGACGCCATCGCAGG
>JAUHWJ010000599.1 GCA_030424705.1 Alphaproteobacteria bacterium
GAGGAAGGCGCGCATCCGCGTGCCGCCATAGGTCGTGACGGCGGCGAGGCGGCGGATGTTCGTGAGGTTGGGGCGGACCTTGCCCGCCTCCAGCCGGAAGGAGACGCCGGGGAGGAACACCCGGTCGAAGAACCCTTTCAGGATCGCCGGGAAGCCGAAATTCCAGACGGGGAAGACCAGAACCAGCGCCTCCGCCGCCCTGAGACGCTCCACATAGGGCGCGACGGGGGAGAGGTTCGGCCCGACCTCGTGATAGCCGCGCCGCTCCTCCGCCGTGAGGACGGGGGAGAAGCCTTCGGCGTAGAGGTCGCAATCGTCCACCTCCCAGCCCTTCGCGGCGAGCGTCTCGACCACGGCGCCGTGGAGCGCGGCGGAGAAGCTCTCCGCGCAGGGATGGGCGAAGAGGACGAGGGCGCGGCTCATGCGTCGGCTTCGGGCCGCTTCTGAAGGCCGGGATAGGCCCAGATGCGGGTCCGGTCCCATGTCTCCTGCTCCCAGGAGATCATCTTGCCGGGGTTGAGGAGGCCCTTCGGGTCCGCCTCCTTCTTGAAGGCGAGCTGGCGCGCGTCCACGCTCTGCCGGCCGCCTTCCTCCAGCGTGTAGCGGTGCGGGTTCCAGACCGGGCAGCCCATCGCCTCATGCTCGCGGATGATCTCGTCGAGCCGCTCCTCGCTCGTGAACTTCACGAGGGAGAGGCCGGCCATCTGCACCTTGCCGTGGGCGCGCATGACCTCGAGATGGTGCAGCACCTCGGGCGAGAACCGCTCCCGGATCGCCCGGATCTTCTCCACATGGTCGGGGAAGTCGAAGCTCACCTGGAGATAGGTGATGGAGGGATCGACCTTCAGCGCGCGGAGGGTCGTGTGGTTCCATCCATATTCATAGACCGGCCCCGGATCCCGCGCCCAATCATGCGCGTCGGAGCGGTAGATGAGGCGGAGGCCGGGCCGGCGGGCGAGGAAGGTGAGGAAGGCGTCCATCGCATGGGGGGCGACCATGAGGCCGACGAGCGAGTCCGCATCCGTCACATGCGGGCGCACGCGCTGGAAATAGCTGTGCGCCGTCGGCGCCTCGAAGACGCTGGCGAGCTTGATGAGGATGCCGTCCTCGTTCGCGAGATCGTCAGTGAAGCGGACGGTCTCCATGAAGTCCGCGCCCGCGACGAAAATCTCGACCCAAGGATAGGCGGGGGCGAGCGGCATTTCGAGCTCGGTGATGATCCCGTTGGTGCCGTAGGCGTGGGAGACGCGGGCGAGCTCCTCGCCCCGGAACTCCAGCACGCGCGGCTCCACCTCCATCGTCACGACGCGGAGGCGGATGATGTTGCCGAGGTCGCGGAGGCTCCCCCAGCGGACGGAGCCGACGCCGCCGGAGCCGCCGGATATGAAGCCGCCGATCGTGGCGGTCGCGAAGGTGGAGGAGAACATGCGGATCTCCTGCCCCGAATCGCGGATGCAGACCGCGTCGAGATCCTTCAGGAGGCAGCCCGGCTCCACGATCACCCGGCCGGGATGCACTTCCTTCACCTTGTCGAGATGCTTCATGTGGAGGATGCAGCCGCCCCGGAGCGGCATCGCCTGCCCGTAATTGCCGGTGCCCGCGCCGCGGACGGTGACCGGCACGTCATGCGCGAAGCAGGCCTTCAGGACCTCGATCACCTCGGCCTCGGAGCGAGGCGCGACGGCGAAATCGCCGACGACATGGTCGAGCCGTTCCTTGAGGACGGGGGAATACCAGAAGAAATCCCGGCTCTTCGCCTTCACCGTCACCGGGTTCTCGTCGAGATCGAGATGGCGGAGGGCGGCTTTCGCGGCTTCGAGGGTCAAGAGGCCTCCATCAAATGATCGAGTTCGGAATAGTCGGGGAGGTCGCCGTCGATGGCGCGGCCGGCGCGGATCACGATCCGGTCCGATTGCGGACGGGCGAAGAGCTCCGTCCAGCTGCGGGCGCGAACGATGACGAGATCGGCGGGGGCGCCCGGCGTGAAGGAGTGGGCGGGGAGGCCCATCGCCTTCGCGGGGTTGGCGGTGAAGGCGCGCGACCAGTCCGGATCGGAATGGTCGAGATGGGCGATGCGCGTCGCCTCCC
>JAUHWJ010000600.1 GCA_030424705.1 Alphaproteobacteria bacterium
CCGGCGGCCGGGGTCTTTCGGGGCGTCTTCCCCTCAGACGATCCGCATGCCCCTCGGGGCCTGCGAATGGGGTGTTCCGCGTGGGTCATCACACGGAGAATATCAGCGGCGTGATCTCCCACGCCTTCGCCCAGGCCCGCGCCACCGGCCCCGGCCCCGCCTGCCCGGTCATCCGGGCGTAGAGGCAGAAACCGAGGGCGACCGGCAGGGCCGCGAGGAAGATCAGCGTGAAGTAGATCCAGAACTCCGCGCGGGGCTTGCGCTCCGTGTGGTGCACAGGGCCGTTCGAGGTTTGGTCGGTCATGCCGTTCCTCCTTTCGGAACATCGGCGCCGCCGGGCCGGAGCGCGGCGACGGTTTCTCTCCCCACATGGCTCGCCCCGGCCTTCAGCGCGGCGCTTTCGGCGGCGTCGCGGAGGGACTTGGCGGCGGAGATGCGGGTCAGAATCGGGTGCTCGGCGACGATCCGCTCCAGCAGCTCCTGCGCATCCCCGTCCCAGGGGAGGTCGCGGCGGAGCGTGGTCGGCGTCGCCTCCGCCCGGTCCATGTCGGAGCCGAGCGGGAGAATGTGGAAGAGCGCGTCGAAGAGCGCGTTGCAGACCTCCTGAAGGAGGTAGGTCGCGCCGGCATAGCCCATGAAGGGCGTGCCCGTCGCCCGGCGGATCGCGGCGCCGGGGAAGCTCGCGGGGATGAAGGCCGGCTTCGGGCCGAAGCCGCCAGCCATCTCCGCCATGTACATCTTCTCGTTGATCGAGCCGAGCACGACGAGCGGCCGCCGCCCGTGGATCAGCGTGCGCACCTCGTCATTGTCCGTCTTCTTGCCGCGGATGCGGGAGACGGCGAAGGCGCAGGGCAGGCCCAGTTCGTCCTCGAGGAAATGGCGGATGCCGCGAGCGTAAGTCTCGTTCGCCGCGATGCCGAAGCTCGCCGTGGCGAAGAAGTCCTGCGTCACCGAGCGCCAGAGATCCCAGACCGGCTTGATCGTCGAATGCTTCTCCCGCTCGATGAAGGGCTCGGGGTCGAGCCTCAGCATCTCGCCGAGCGTACGGAGAAACTTCGTCGTCGAGTCGAGCCCGACCGGCGCCTGAAGATAGGGCTTGCCCAGAACCTCCGCGAGGCCGCGACCGAATTCGCGGTACATCACCACGTTCGCCTCGGCGTTCACCAGCTTCGGCATCTCGGCCAGATGCGCGCCGAGCGGCATGACCATGTTGATCTCGGCGCCGATCCCCTCGATGAGCCGGCGGATCTCCGCGAGGTCGGAAGGCATGTTGAAGACGCCGTACATCGGCCCGAGGATGTTGACGCGCGGCTTCTGCCCCTCCTCCAGCGGCTTCGTGGAGGGCGCCCTACCCTTCGTCATGCCGAATTCGGTGAAGAGCCAGGTCATCGCCCGGTCCGCCGCCTCCCACTGATCCTCGTCGATGGTGCGGGGGAGGAAACGCTGAATGTTCGTGCCCTGCGGGGTGACGCCGCCGCCGATCATCTCCGCGATGGAGCCGGTGACGACGACGGCGGGCAGCGCCGGGTCGAGCGTCTTCCAGGCGCGCTTCATCGCGCCCTCCGTCCCGTCCCGCCCCAATTCCTCTTCGCCGAGGCCGGTGACGACGATGGGAAGCTCATGCGGCGGCAGGCCGTCCGTATAGTGCAGCACGGAGGTGACGGGCAGATTCTCGCAGCCCACCGGGCCGTCGATCACGACCTGAAGGCCCTTGGCGGCGCAGAAGGCGTAGATCGCCCCCCAATAACCCCCGGCGCGATCATGGTCCGTGACGAGCATCAGATCATCTCCTCCGCCTTGGCGGCCCGCGCGGCCTTCTCCAGCTTCTTCTGCCGGAGCGCGCGATATTGCGGCTGGAGGTTCGGCGCGCCTTCCCAGACGCCCGCGCTGTCGCCTTCGCCGACGCCCTCGAAGAAGGCCTTCATCCCGTCCATCCGCGCCTTGTTGCCGATGGCGGCGTTGACGACCTCCTGGAGGGAGCCGGCGCCCGCCGGGCCCATCAGCGGCCGGGCGGAGATGAGATTGGTGAAGTAGAGCGAGGGGATGCCCATCGCCTTCCCCTTCTGCACCACCGGCGTCGTGCC
>JAUHWJ010000025.1 GCA_030424705.1 Alphaproteobacteria bacterium
ACCGAGGAGGTCGACCCCATTCTCAGCATAACCACGAAAGCCGCCTGATCATGCCCTCAGGCTATCCGGGAAATTACACCAGCTTGACGGACGTGACCCTAAATATTCAATATAATTCAATAATTGCTAAGTGATATTCAGTGAACTCGGCGATAATTGAGGCGCAGCTTGGTGAATTTCGATCCACCTTCCAGTGCACCGCTTCAGATCATCCGATAGACAGGGAGGCCAAACCGGTCCCGCGCATCGGCGGCAGGCGGGGGGATGAGGGCGGGGCCGGTGGACGGGCTGTCGAGCAGATCCGCCATCGCCTCGTCGCCGAGCCCTGTGGCCACCTCATCCGTCCAGACCTTGAAGCCCGTCAGGTCATAGGAGCCGAAGGACGTCATCATCGCGCCGTCCGCCGCGTCGCGGCCGCGGACCATCAGAACGCGGCCGATGCGCGGCGTGTTGTAACGGGCGTCGAAGGTCCACCAGCGATCCCCAAGCCAGACTTCGAACCACGCGCAGAAATCGCCCGGACCTGAATAGGGCACGCCGATGTCGCCGAGATAGCCGCTGGCGTAGCGCGCCGGAATGCTCATTGCCCGACAAAGCGCGATCGAGAGTTGCGCAAAGTCCCTGCATACGCCGGTCCGCTCCCTCAAGGCGTCGCGCGCCGTTTTCGCCGAGCGGCCGAACTGGTAGCCGAAGGTCAGATGTCCGTGCACGAAATTGCTGATCGCCTGAACCCGCGCCCAGCCCGGCGCGGTGTTCCCGAAAAGCCGCCAGGCGTCCTCCACCATCGCGTCCGAGCCGCAATAGCGGCTGGCGGTGAGGTAGGGCAGCGTCTCCGGCGGCAGGTCGGCGACAGGGCGCTGCGGCGCGTTCCAGTCATAGGGGTCCGGCGCGCCGTCCACCTCCACGATGCAATCGGAGGAGAGCGTCGTCGCCCCCTTCGGCGCACGGAGCCGCGTCAGCCGGTTTCCGAAAGGGTCCGTGAAGGTTTCAAGCGCGGTCGCCGGATCGGCGCGCACGAGATCGGAGCCGATCACCCGCCCCTCGAAGCTCGAATGCGGCGAGAGCGCGAGGATGAGCGTCGTATCCATCTGGCACTCGATGGCGATCTCGAATCCGATGCGGATGTGCATGCTGGCCTTTCGTGGTTCAGCGCAGGGGGCCTCCCGGTTGGGTCGAATCCGCGCGCATGGGGCTCCGTACGGAATGGCGCGCGGCGGCCTCGATCTTGGTGAAACGCCGGGCCCTCCGGTTCGTTCCACGCTTGCGAAAGGGCCTCCGGGCATGTCGCGGTCTCGAAATCCGGCCTTCATCACGGGTGAAGCCAGAGACGGCGTCGCGGCGCGATCCGACCTCCGCTTCTCAGGTGGATATAGGTACAATCCGATCATTTCGCTCACCGGTGAGATCGTTAGGACAGCGGGAGGCGCCCTGTCTGACCGAAGGCCGTGGCATTCTCCCTGGATGCGCGGGCGGACGTAGAGAGCACCCCCACCTTCGCTTCGTTCGCCAGCTTCCTCGCGCCGGACGGTCAGGCGGGGCGCCACGTCCCAACGCCCACCCCCCCTTTCGGGAGACTTTCAATGATCAGAACGATCTGCTTCGCAGGCGCGCTTGCGCTTGCGCCCTTTGCGGCTTCCGCCGTCACGCTCGTATCGGAGGGCGCAGGTCCCTTCGACGTCACGTCCGATACGCTCTTCACTGGGGTCGTCACATCCCTCGCCGAGGGGCCGGGGACCTATACGATCGACTTCTTCGCGCCTGGCGGCTCCACCACGGCCGAAGCGGATGTCGCCGTGACCTTCCAGAGCGTCATGACGATCTTCACCGATCTCACTATGAGCTGGATCGACGGCCTGACCAGCAACACGATCGTTCAGAGCCCCGGGATCGATACGCTGACGACCGTTTTCGTGGCGCCGAACCTCATCCAGCAGCTCCAGTTCTCGTGGAGCGGCTCGACGCTGGGCGCCGGCTTCGGTTTCGACGTGGCGGCCGGAATCTCTCAGGTGCCCTTGCCTGCTCCGATGCTGCTGCTCCTGAGCGCCCTCGCAGGCCTCGGCTTCGTGTCCCGCGGCCGCCGGTCGGCCTGAAGCGGGCCTGACGGCGCGGCGCTTCCTCCACGGCGCCGCGTCCGGCCGGTCTGCAGCCTGTCGTGTGTTTCGATCCGGCTCCGCGCAATCGCGCGGGGCCGGACTCGTTTGCGCCGTTACGCGAAACTACGTCTTGTTCATGAAAAAGGGCCGCGCGCCGAAGCGCGCGACCCTTCGCTGAATCCCCCGCCGGTTCAGGCGTCGTGGCGCGGCATCGCCTTCAGCTTCTCTTGCGTCGTGTCGGCGTAGACGCGGAGCGCGTCTCCGCCGTTCTCGCGCAGGATCGTAAGTTCCGCATACGGCAGCGAGACCGGATGGGAGCCGATCCCGAGGAAGCCGCCGATATCGACAACCGCATCGGTGATCCTGCCGTCCGCGCTGACGGTCAGGTCGCTGATCGAGCCGAGCTTCTCATCGCCACGATCATAGAGGGTGGCGCTCTTCAGGTCGTCTGCGGTGACGCTCTTCACGATGACGGCGGAGTAGTCGTCATGGCTGAAATGCGCGCCGTCGGCATGGGCCGCGCCGATACGGCTGTTGTCGTTGGTCATGGGTTCATCCATCGCCCGAATTCCGGGCCGGTCGTATGCAGGGGCCCCCTGCGGGGTCTGGCGTGTCGCGTCGATAACGGGGGCGCCCTCTTTCGCTTTCACGAGGCTCGAGACGAGGCGAGGCGCGCCGGCGCTTTTTGCGGGCCGGCGCGAAACGTCTGTTCGCATCCGGCCGGGCGGCCCGACATCGTGCAGGTAAGATACGCCGTCGGCCCCGATCCGTTCCGCCCCTCTACGCGTCTCCCTGCTTCGCGGTCAGCGCGAGCCTGACAAGGTCCGGGAGGGAAGCGGAGCCGGTCTTTCGCATCACGGCGGCGCGGTGGTTCTCGACGGTGCGCTGGCTGAGGCCGAGATCGGCGGCGATGTTCTTGTTCGGCATGCCGCCGAGGACCATCTCCATCACCTCCCGCTCGCGCCGCGTGAGGCGGGCGAAGCGCTCCGCCGCTTCGGCGCGCCAGGCGTCGCCGGCTCCGGCGTCCTTCGCCAGGGCGAGGGCGCGCGCGACGCTGGCGATCAGGTCTTCGGCCGGGATCGGTTTTTCGATGAAGTCGGCGGCGCCGGCCTTCATCGCGGCGACGGCCATCGCCGTCTCGCCATGGCCGGTGATCATCACCGCCGGGATCGCGCCGCCCTCGTCGCGAAGCCTGCGGAGCATCGCAATCCCGTCCATGCCGGGGAGCCTGACATCGGCCACGAGACAGGCGCCGCGCCCGGGGCGGGGCGCAGCGAGGAAATCCTCCGCCGACCGGTAGGCGACCACCGCCCAGCCGGAGGATGCGAAGAGCTCGCGCACGGCGTTCAGGACCGCCGGGTCGTCGTCGACGACGTGGACCTCGCCCTCAGCCGTAGTCTCGGCCTTCGCGGCGGGAGGCTCCGGCTTCGCCCGCCGCGCGCCGGCCAGAAGTTCGTCGATCTTCGCCGTCAGAGCCTCCGCCGTCGCCGGCTTCGAGACCCGCACGAAAGGCGAGCGCCCGATCTCACCGAGCGTCGCGGCGGTGATGTCGCCGGTCAGGATGATCGTTGGCGGCGCCGCCCCGCCGCCCGCGCCCTCCCGCGCGCCAAGCGCGGAGCCTATGGCGCCGGCGAGTTCGAGCCCGGTCATGTCGCCGCCGAGATTATGGTCCGTGACCACGAGATCGGGCCGCCGCCCCTCCTCGCCGATGAGCTTGAGTGCGCCTGCCGCATCGGCGGCGACAAGCACCTCGTGCCCGGCGTCGAGCAGGACGCCCGTCAGGAGGTCGCGAAGGTCCGGCTCGTCCTCTACCAGGAGGATCGCGCCGCGCTTTCCCGCCACGGCCGCGACCGCCGGCGCCGCGACGACGGGCGCCGCCTCCAGCCGCTCCGCCTCGACGGCGAAGCCCGAGCCGCCGCCAGGGCGGGAGCGGACCGAGATCCGATGGTCGAGCAGCGATCCGAGGCGCTGCACGATGGAGAGTCCAAGCCCGAGGCCGTGGCCGTGACGGCCCGGATCCCGGTCTTCGTCGTCGATCTGGTGATAGGCCTCGAAGATCCGCTCGAGATGCTCCGCCTCCATGCCGATCCCCGTGTCCCAGATCTCGATGCTGACCTTGTCGCCGCGGCGGCGGCAGCCGAGGAGGACGCCGCCTTTCCTCGTATACTTGATCGCGTTGGAGAGGAGGTTGCGGAGAATCTGTTCGAGCAGGCGCGGGTCGCTCCTGATCGTCGCCGAGCAGGGGACAAGCCGCATCCGGAGCCCTCGCTCCTTCGCCAGATGCCCGAACTCCTCCGCCAGGCCGGCCATCAGCGGCGCGAGGCGGACGGGGCCGATCTCGGGCGCGATATCGCCCGTCTCGATCCGGTTCACGTCGAGCAGCGTGTCGAGCATCGCGGTCATCGAGGTCAGCGTCCGGTCGAGAAGCGCGGCGAGCCGCGCCTGCTCCGCCGCGCCGGCGCTCTTGCGCAGAAGCGTGTGGACCAGCGTCAGCGTTTGCAGCGGCTGGCGGAGGTCATGGCTCGCCGCGGCCAGAAACCGGGACTTCGCCGCATCCGCCCGCTCGGCCATGCGCCGCGCCTCCCGAAGCGCCTCCGCGGCGCGGCGAGCCTCGGTCACTTCCTCAAACGTGATGACGACGCCCTCTATCTCCTTCCGGTCGTTGCGATAGGGCTGCATCCGCCGCGCGAACCATCGGCCGCCGAGGGCCCCGACCTCCCGCACGATCGGAGCAGCGCCTCCGAGCACCGCCCTCGCGTCCGCTTCAAGCCCCGCGTCGGCGGCCTGCGCGGCGAGGTCGGAAAGCGGCCGGCCGACATCGGTGGCGATGACGTGAAAGAGCGCGCGCGCCGCCGGGGTGAAGAACCGGATGTTCAGGTCGCGGTCGAGGAACAGGGTCGCGACGTCGGTCGAATAGAGGACGTTCTGGAGATCGTTGGCGATGGTGCGTTGCCGCTCCATCGTCTCCTGAAGCTGACCGTTGAGCGCGGTCAGCTCCTCGTTCAGCGATTGCAACTCCTCCTTGGAGGCCAGCAGCTCCTCGTTGGTGGACTGGTATTCCTCGTTGACCGAGAGCGCTTCGGCGGCGTCGCGCACATGCTCCTCCGCGGACGTCTCGAGATCCCGGAGCGCGCCGCGCACTTCCGCCCGGGACGCTTCGAGCTCGGCTTCCAGTTCGGCGACGCGAGTGGCCTCCGGCCCCGGTTTCGTCGGCTCTGCGCCTCGTCCGTGTTCGGGCAGGTCGAGGAAGCAGGCGAGGAGCAACGGCTCCGCCTCAACGGAGACCCGGCTGATCTCGACGGAAAAGGACGCGCCCTCGGCGCTTCGCCCGCCCGTCACCGTGACTGTTCCGCCCTCGCCAAGGCACTTCGCCGCAGCCGCGCGAAGCCGCACCCGCATCGCCCGCGGCGCCATCGCCAGAAAGTCGAGGCTCGGATGCCCGGGCGCGAGGCGCAGATAGCGTTCGGTCGGCCCGAGAAGATAGAGCGCCTCGAGCCTCTGGTTGAGCAGCGCAGCCGCGGGCGCGTGCGCCTCCAGAACCAGCCGACGGCAAGTCTCCGCCAGCAGCGCGCGGCGCCCGCCCGCCGGCGGGCCGGGCTGCGGCGCGCCGGGGCGTGCGAGCGGCATCGTCGGCAGTTCGCCAGGCGCGCCGCGCCCGATCTTGCGCCAGAGCCGCCCGGCCTTGTCCGCAATGTCGAACCGCCCGTCCGGCGGCCCCGGCGTCTCCGCCGCGCCGAGCAGAAGCCAGCCGCCAGGAAGAAGCGCAAAGGCGAAAAGGGCGACGAGCCTCCGCTGAGCCTCCGCTCCGAGATAGATCATCACGTTGCGGCAGGAAACGAGGTCGATCCGCGAGAAGGGCGGATCGGCCAGAAGATCGTGCACGGTGAAGACGATCATTTCGCGCAGGTCCGGGGAGACGCGCCAGCCCCCGTCCTCCCGGGTGAAAAAGCGCTTCAGCCGGGCTTCGGAGACGCCGCTCGCGACGCCATCGGGATAGAACCCGTCCCGCGCCGCCGCCACCGCGTCCGGATCGATGTCCGAAGCGAGAATCTGAAGGCGCGCCTCCGAGCCCGCCGCCTCGATCCCTTCGGTGAACGCCATGGCCAGGGAATAGGCCTCCTCCCCCGTGCTGCACCCGGCGACCCAGATCCGGATCGGCCCCTGTGGCGACAGACCGGCGCCATGCGCGGCGACGATTGCGGGAACCGTCGTCGTCGCAAGCGCCTCGAACGCCACCGCGTCGCGGAAGAACGAAGTGACGTGGATCAGCAGGTCCGCCGCCAGCAGGTCCAGCTCTTTTGGGTCGGCGAGGAGCCGCGCGAGATAGAGGCCCGTCGCCTCCGCCGCCAGCGGGATCATCGCCATGCGCCGCGCGACGCGACGGCGGATCGTGCCGGTCTTGTAAAGCGTCACGTCCTGCGGCGCGCGGGTCCGGACCAGCGCGGTGATCTCCGCCAGCGCGTCCTCCGACGGCGCTTGCGACTCGGCGGTCGCTGGGTCGTGCGCCGCCAAAGGCGCGGCGAGGTCCGGCCAGCGCTTGACCAGCGCCGGGATGACGTCCTCCGCCGGAAGCACAAGATCGACAAGCCCAGTGGCGATCGCGCTCTCCGGCATGCCGGGATAGCCGGCCTCCTCCGGGCTCTGGGCGATCACGAACCCGCCTGCCGCCTTCAGCACTGCGAGCCCGGCGGAACCGTCCGCCGCCGTGCCCGAGAGCACGACGCAGCCCGCAAGTGGCCCGACCTCCACAGCCAGAGAGACGAGCAGATGGTCGAACGGCAGCCGCACCCCGCGCCCCCCGTCCAGCTTGTCGAGCCGGAGCGCCCCCTTCGAGACGGAAAGCTGCGCGCCCGGCGGGATGACATGCACCCGCCCCGGCCGAAGCCGCATGCCCTCCGTCGCCTCGACCACGTCGAGCGCCGTGCCTCGCGCCAGCAATCCCGCCGCGAGGCTCTCATGCTTCGGGTCGAGATGCAGCACGAGGATGAAGGCCATCCCGATATTGGCGGGCGCCGCCGCGAGCAGCAGCCGGCAAGCCTCCAGTCCGCCCGCCGACGCGCCGATGGCGACCACAGGACAGGGGAGAGGTGGCCGCCGACGCAGGGGCGTTGCAGCGTCCGAAGCCGACGGCGCTGTGGGCGCGCCGGAACGCGCTCCCGATGATCGCCCGGGCGCTGACATGTTGCTTGGGCTTTCGAATGGAGAGAGCTATGCCTTAGACGGAAATGTTACCATGCCCCCGCCGTATCGCCTAACGCGAAATTGCGACCAAGAATCAGGGCCAATAATTGTTTCGGATCCGGATCCTGAATAATCACTGGAAATCCCCATGGGTAATTTCCGATCCTGTTGATTTGTTGCTGGTCAGGTTAGGTATTCTGGGAGTTCACGGCCCGGTCAAAACTTTATTTGGGAGGCTGAGGCAAGGCGGAGCGGGCGGAAGCGGCGGCATCGCCGCATCGCCCCGCTCAAGCCTGGCGGGTCAAGGCGCGCCCTTCCCGCAGCCAAAAGGGCGCGGCCCGCGATCGGGCCAAGGAGCAGTAATGAACAACATCATCTACATCGTAGGGCTCGTCGTCATCGTCATGGCGGTCCTCGCCTTTTTCGGCCTCCGCTGAAAAGGCCCGCAAGGCCGTCTCCGATCGCGGCGCTGCGCCGGCGATCTCTTCGAACAGGATCTCAAGATGAACACGCCTTTCTCCAAGACCGCTGAAGACGAACTCCGGGACCAGGTCGCGACGCTTCGGCGGGACCTGGCGAAGCTGACGGAGACCGCCGCCGGCGCAGTCGCCGGAAGCGTCGGCGCGGCGGGCCACCGGGCGGCGGACTCCGCGCGCGCGGCGCGCGCCTCCGTCGTCGACACGGTGGTCGAACATCCGCTCACCGCGGTCGGCGTCGCCGCGGCGCTCGGCTATCTCTTCGCCGCCCTGACGCGGCGCTGAACATGGGGCCGGAGCTGGCCGCCCTCGCGGAGAACGCCGCGAGCCGGGCGGCCCGCTCCTTCACATGGCTGGCGCTTGGTTTGGCGGCGCCGGCGCTCCTTGGCGCGGCGGCGCTCGGCTTCCTCACCGCGGCCGGCTTCGGCCTTCTCTCGGCTGAGATCGGGCCGATCGCCGCCTCGTTCGCCTTCGCAGCGCTCTTCGCTTTCCTGGCGCTCATTGCACATCTCGCGCGCCGCGCCGCGGCGGCCCGAAGAGGCAGGAAGGCGGCTGCGGCGCAGGCGCGAATGGACGGGGCGGTCGCCTCGGCGCGCGCCCTCGCAAGCGCCCCGGGTCTTCTCGCGCCTGTCGCCGCCTTTGTCGCCGCCTTCATGTTGGCGCGGCGGCGTTGATGCCAACCACAAACCGACGGGAGCCGCCCATGATCGAGCTTCACCCCTTTCATCACCAACTCGCGGAAGAAACGCCGGCCCTCCTGCGGCTCGCCCGCCACCTCACGCGAAACGAACACAGCGCGCAGGACCTGGCGCAGGAAACGCTGAGAAAGGCGTGGAGCGCGCGGGAAGGATATCAACCCGGCGCCCGGCTCCGCGCATGGCTCTTCACCATCCTCCGGAACACCCACATCTCGGAACGCCGCAGGCATCGCCGCGAAGTGGAGGACATTGGCGGGGCGCTCGCCGGCGCGCTGACGCAGGAGGGAGCGCAGGAGCATGTCCTTGCGCTGGCGGAGCTGACTGCGGCCATGTCGACGCTGCCTTTCGAGCAACGCGAGGCGCTGCTTCTGGTCGGCGGCGCCGGCTACTCCCATGAAGAGGCGGCGCTCGTGACGGGCTGCGCCGTGGGCACGGTCAAGAGCCGGGTCAGCCGCGCCCGCGCCCGGCTGGAAGTCATCCTGGCGCCGCCTTGCGCCGACGCGTCGATCGACGTTCGACGGCCCGAGCCCTCGACACGAAAGCATCTCAGACACGACGTCCACGGCGCCGCCGCGTGACTGCGCGGGAACCATTCACTCCCGTCGTGCGTTCCTTCCCTTGCCGCGTTGCGTCGGCCTGCGCCCGCGCCGCCTCCCCAGAAAGAGATCATGCCATGGATCATTCGAAGGCTTTCGGCCGTAACGCGCTCGTCGCGGCCGCTTTCGTCGCGCTGCTGCTTTCCGCCTGCAACACGACCTCCGGCTTCGGCCAGGACCTTGGCGCAGCGGGAAATGCGATCAGCGACGCCGCAGAGGACGCGAAGTCGGAATAGCGTCTTGGCGCACCTGCAAAGGCATCTGGGTATTTCCCGAGGCTGCCGGCGCGCCGCGCTGCGCGTTATCGTTTGTCGAGCCTTCACGCCGCAATGCCGCGAGCGATCGCCCTTCCGCCGAGGGAAGCGCGAAAAAAGGAGATACGGACCTTGGAGAGCGATCGCATGGACGGGCGCCGATGCATCATCGGCGACGAGGACGCGCGCCGCGCCGCATTCTCCGGCGCACGCGCGCCGAGCCCTGTCATCGGCTCGCGGAACGAAGCGCCATCCCGGTCTGCGATGATCGGCTCGAGCGCGAGCGCTCCGCTTGTCCGCAAGCGCACCGGCGTCTGGGAGGTGAGCGTCGGCGGCGTCTTTGTCGGCGACTATGCGAAGCGTGAACATGCGGACGAAGCCGCCGCGCGGCGTATCGGCGCCGCTGGCCGGAAGACGACGCCATGACGACTGCCGCTACTGACGGGAAGAGCGTGTGGAGATGGGGCGTCAAGGATCAGGCGAGATCTCGCCCCTGCCTCCGGTGCAAGACAGAGTTCCTGAGCGGCGGGCCCGGCGAGCGGATCTGCCCCAGGTGCAAGAAAGGCGCCCTCTGGCATTCCACAGCCGCTGCGCCTTCCGCAGGGCGCGGAAGGGCGTGAACAGGCGAACAAGACCCGATGCGCGACCCAATTACGGCTCGCGCGACGGTCTACCAGAGAGGAGCCGTCGATGATCACCAGAACGCTGACCTCCACCGTGACTTTCGCTCATCCGTTCCGCCTGCGCGGCGAGACGAGGGAGTTCCCGCCCGGCGCCTATCGGGTGATCGCAGAAGAGGAGCTGATGCAGTCCCTCAGCTTCGAGGCGTTCCTCAGGCTCTCCACCCATATCGAGGTCTCTGGTCGCCCGGGCGTCGTCTCGCAGGTCGAGATCGCCAAGGAAGAGCTGGAACGGATGGTGGAGCGGGACGGCGCCTTGCCCCAGCCCCCGAAGGAGGAAACGTCATGACGAGTCCCGACTGGATAAAGCCAGGTCTCTACGGCGCCGCGATCGGCGCAATCGCGGTCGCGACAGTCGGCTTCTCCTGGGGCGGATGGATGACCGGCAGCGCCGCCGAGACGGCCGCATCCGCCCGTTCGAAGGCGGATGTCGTCTCCGCCCTGCAGCCGGTCTGCCTACGGAACGCGGCGGCGGATCCCGATCGTCTTGCAAAGCTGGAGACGATCAGGGCCGCCTCGGCCTATCAACGCAGTGCGGCGGTGATGGCGGCCGGGTGGGCGACGATGCCCGGCGAGACGGAGCCC
>JAUHWJ010000601.1 GCA_030424705.1 Alphaproteobacteria bacterium
CCGCCTCCATCCGGTCGTCGTCCACGAAGCCGAGTGCGGTGGTGAGCTCCCGCCCAAGGAAGAGGTTGGAGGCGGCGTCGAGATTGTCCGCCAGCGCGAGGGTCTGGTAGATCGTCTCGATGTTGTGCGCCCGCGCGTCCCGCGGATTCTCGATCTGCACCTCCTTCCCCTCGATCAGGATCGAGCCGGAATCGGCGCGGTAGGCGCCGGAGAGGCACTTGATGAGCGTCGACTTCCCGGCGCCGTTATGGCCGAGAAGGCCGACCACCTCGCCCGCGTGAAGATCGACGCTCACATGGTCCACCGCCTTCACGCCGCCGAAGGCGATGGAGATGTCCCGCATTTCGACGAGAGGGGTCATGAGCGCGCTCCCGTCCGGCGGCGATAGACGATGTCGATGAACACGGCGGCGACGAGCACCGCGCCGACGACGATGTTCTGCAAGGGCGAATCCACCCCCACCATCGCCATGCCCGATTGCAGGGACTGCATGATGAGCGCGCCGAGGATCGCGCCGTGGATCGTCCCGATCCCGCCCGAAAGCGCGGTGCCGCCGATCACCGCCGCGGCGATGACGCGGAGCTCGTCCAGCGTGCCGATGTCGTTCGAATGGTTCGTGAGGCGGGAGGAGGCGACGATGGCGGATAGGGCGCAGAGCGCGCCCATCAGCGCGAAGATCTTCACCGTCAGCATCTTCGTGTCGACGCCGGAAAGCTCCGCCGCGTCCGGGTTGCCCCCCGTCGCGAAGATATAGCGGCCGAACCGCGTGCGCCGCGCGATCACCGTCATAGCCACGGCGACCGCGATGAGGATTAGGACGGAGACGGGGAGGCCGTAGCCCTCCGAATACCCTTCCGGCATCACCTCGCCGCGCGCTTCGAAGAGGCGCTCCAGCCGGCCGGTCGGCACGTCATAGGCGTTGAGCGTGGCGACGAAGGCGAGGATCGCGCCGGCGGCGAGGAGCGTGAGCGCGGCCTCGGCCCAGAGCGGCTTCACCGCGAAGCCGTGCTTCGCCTTCCTCGCCCGAGTGGTCCAGATCGCCGCCGAGGCGGCGAGTGCGGCGAGGGCGCCGACGACCCATGACCAGAAGACGCCCAGCGTCCCGTTCGCGCCGCCGAAGACCTGGAAGGTCGGGTCGAGCGGGCCGATCGTCTGCCCCGTCGTCAGATACCAGCCGGCGTTCCGCCAGATGAGAAGCCCGCCGAGCGTGACGATGAACGCCGGGATCGCGAGGAAGCCCACGAGCCAGCCATGTAGCGCGCCGACCGCGGCGCCGACGAGGAGCCCGGCGAGGCAGGCCGCGACCCAGAGGAGCGGATGCCCGAGCCCGAGCAGCTGCGGCAGCCATTCGACCTGCACCATCGCCATCGTCGCCGAGGAGACGGCGAGGATGGAGCCGACCGAGAGGTCGATATGCCGGCAGACGATGATGAAGACCATGCCGGTCGCCATGATCGCGACCGAAACGGTCTGGATCGTCAGGTTGAAGATGTTCCGGGGGGTGAGGAAGCGCCCGTCCGTCACGATGTCGAAGGCGAGGCAGAGGACGAGGAAGGCGCCGACCATGCCAAGAAGGCGGGTGTCGAGCTCCAGCGTCTCGGTCAGGCTGCGCCGCTTCGGCGAGTCTGCGGTCGCGTCGGTCATGTGGGGCTCCGGGGTTCGTCGTTCCCGGCCCCGGACCTGATCCGGGGCCTCGATCCGCTGCGCGCTGAACGTCGGGGCCCCGGCTCAAGGCCGGGGCCGCCTGAAGATCAATTGCAGGGGGCGGGGCCGTTCGTCACGCCCTGGCAGAGCGCATCCTTCGTGATCCAGCCGGCGTCCACCACGACCGGGAGATTGTCCTTCGTGATCGGGTTGGGCGCGAGGAAGATCGCGGTCAGTTCCGTGCCTGCGGGGGAGGTCCACTTGCCGGCGCCTGGCACGTCCGCCATCGCGGTTCCCTTCGCCATGGCGACGGCGATCTCCGCCGCGGCCTTGCCAAGCTCCCGCGCATCCTTCCAGACGGAGACGGTCTGCGTGCCGAGGGCCACCCGGTTCAGCGCTGCGTGGTCGCCGTCCTGCCCGGAGACGGGAATGC
>JAUHWJ010000602.1 GCA_030424705.1 Alphaproteobacteria bacterium
CGTTCCGTCCACCGTCATCTGGTTGTCGCGGTAGACGGGGGCGATGTTCTGCAGCTCGTCGCGGTAGCCGTACTTGTCCACCATCGCGTCGAGCGGCTCGAGCGCGCCGGCGCGGACGAGGTCCGGCATCCAGGCGGGGATGACGTTCAGCGCGTCATAGGCGCCGGTTCCTGCGCGATGCTCCTGCAGGATCTTGGTGAACATCTCGGCGGTCGGCACCTCGATGACCTTCACCTTCACGCCGGTCGCCGCCTCCCATTTCGGGCCGGAGAAGTTCAGCGGGTCGAGCGATTGCAGGCCCGCCTCCCAGACGATGGTGATTTCGGAGCCGGCGTATTGCTTCGCGGCCTCCACCGCCGCGGCGGCCGCGGCGGCGTTGGCGCGGCGCGGCAGGCCGAAGGCGGCGGCGCCGGCGAGCGCCGAGGCCGATATCATGAAGCGGCGTCTGTCCATGTCTTCCTCCCTGTCAGTCCGGCCTCCGCCGGCTTCGTTTCATCTCAGCCGAAGAGTCGTGCGCAGCGCGCAAGCTTCTCCCGGAACACTTCGGTTTCCAGCACATCCCGGTTCACGACGCCGCGCGGCGCCTCCCCCCGCATCACGGCAAGCGCGGCCGCGATGTCCGCCGCGCCGTTGCCGGCGAAGCATTCGTCCGTCCAGCAGAGCGCGTGCGGCGTGACGATCACGTTGTCGAGCTTCAGGATCGGCTCGTCCGACGGGCAGGGCTCGACCTCGAACACGTCCAGCGCGGCGCCAGCGAGGCGGCCCGAGACGAGCGCGTCGTGAAGCGCGCGCTGGTCCACGATCGGCCCGCGCGCGGTGTTGATGAGGAACGCCGTCTGCTTCATCGTCGCGAGCCGGGCCGCATTCACATAGTGGCGCGTCGCCTCGCTGAGGGGCACGCTGACCGAGAGGAAATCCGCCTCCCGGAACAGGGCCTCCGAGGAGACGAGCTCGACGCCGAGCGCCTTCGCCGCCGCCTCATCGACATAGGGGTCGTGCGCGATCATCCGCATCCCGAAGGGCGCGAGGAGGCGGAGCGCCTCGGCGCCGATATTGCCGATCCCGAGCTGGCCGAAGGTCTTGCCCACCAATCCCTCGCCCATGAACTCGCCGCGCCGCGCCCAGCCCTCGGGTCCCTGCCGGCAGAGCCGGTCCTTGATCAGGAGCTTCTGCGAGAGGGCGAGAACGTAGGTGACGATGGTGACGGCGACGGGCCGGCGCACACCGTCCGGCGTTATGGCGAGGGCGATCCCGTTCGCGTCGCAGGTGGGCAGGTCCACCGTATCGTAGCCGACGCCGAACCGGGCGACGAGGGCGAGCCGCCCGCTCTTCGGCGCGGAGCCCGGCCCAAAGCGCGGCGTCAGGAGGATGAGCGCGTCGCAATCCTCAAGCGCGGCGCCGGGGATCGCCCCTTCCACCGCGTCCACCCATTTCGTCTCGATGCGCGGATCGGCGGAGAGCGGCGAGAGGTCGAAGCTCGGATAGGTCGGCGTCCCGTCCGCCTTGCGGAAGTCTCCGGAGAGCGCGACGCGGAACCGCTCCGCCATGTCAGGGCGCCTCGCCCGGACAGCCGGCCCGGATTTCCGTGACGGCGGCGGAGAGCGCGGCCTGATACATCCAGACATCGCCCCAGTAGCAGACGAAATCGACCCCTTCCGAGAAGAGCTTCTTCGACTGCTCGACATCAGGGATCAGCCGCCCGAGCGCCTTGCCGTGGCGGCGGGCGGCGGCGTGGGTGTTCGCCACGGCCTCCAGGAATTTCGGATGGTCGAACTCGCCCGGAATTCCGAGCGAGGCGGAAAGGTCGAAATGGCCGACCCAGAGGCAGTCGACCCCGTCCACCGCGGCGATGGCGTCGGCGTTCGCGGCGCCCTCCGCCGTCTCGATCTGGGCGAAGATCGTGGTGCGTTCGTTGGCGGCGGCGAGCTTTTCAAGCGTCGGGCCGGCGCGGTAATTGTCATGCGCGAGGCCGAGGCCGACGCCGCGCCCGCCGCGGGGCGCGTATTTCACCGAGCGGACGATGGCCTCAGCCTCCGCCGCCGTGCCGACCATTGGCAGCATCAGCCCCTC
>JAUHWJ010000026.1 GCA_030424705.1 Alphaproteobacteria bacterium
CGCCGGTCGAGAGCGTGATGAGCGAGGCGGCGGCGGAGGCGACGCCCGCCTTCCGGTCCACCCGCGAATCCCGGAGCGCGGCCGCCGCGATCACGTCGGAGACGGAGAGGACGCGGGCGTTCGGCGTGAAGCGGTGGAGGATCAGGCCCACGGCGAGCCCGCCGAAAACCGGGACGAGAAAGACGATCCACGGGTCGAGCCCCGCCGCGTGGCTGTGGATCGTCTGGTTCCCCGCGCCGTAGAAGAAGGTCTGGAGGATGTCGATGGAGAGGCGGAAGCCGACCGCCGCGTAGCCCGCCATCACCCCGACGACGAGCGCGACGGCCCAGAAGACGAGCCTTCCCGGCGCGGTTTCGGCCTGATGGGCGAGGGCGCCGAGCCATTTGCGCCGCCGCCTCGCCGCCTCCGCCGCCGTGCCGTCGGCCATGCCTCGCCTCCCCGCGCCCGCTCCCGGCGCCGAGGTCCGCTATAGACGATGCGCCCGCGCCGCGGAAGGCGGGCGCGCCGCCGCCGCCGTCGCCGCGGCCTTGACGATCGCGGCGAGAAGCGCCCGGGAGGGCGCCGGGCGGGAGAGAACGCGGAGCCCGGGCGCCTCCGGCTCCGGCCCGCCGAAGCGCGCGAGGGCGAGGACCCCGGCGCCCGCTTCGGCGGCCGCATCGAGGAAGGGACGGAGCGCCCCGGGCGGCTCGCCCCGCCAGTCCAGAAGGGCGGCGTCCGGCCTTCCGTCCGCAAGGAGAGCGGCCGCCGCGAGCGGCTCCGCCGCGCGCCGGACGTCGGCCCCGGCGCCGGAGAGCAGCGCCTCGACAATCGCGCCGTGGACCGGAGAGGCGGAAAGGAGCGCGACGCATCGGCCGGCGAGCGGCCGCGCCCGCGGAGGGGACGGCGCGGGCGGCAGCGAGACCTCCATCGCGAAGCGGGCGCCGCCGCCCCGGGCTTCCTCGACGCGGATAGACCCCTTCATCAACGCGGCGAGCGAGGCCGAGATCGAGAGCCCGAGCCCGGCGCCCGCGCTCTTGCCCGCGAAAGCGCCCTCCGCCTGCACGAAGGCGCCGAAGATCCGCTCCCGCTGCCCCTCCGGCACGCCGGGCCCGGTATCCTCCACCGCGAGGATGAGCCGCGCGGCGCCGTCCCGGCCCCGCCCCGCGACTTCGGCGGAGATGAGCACATGCCCCTCGTCGGTGAAGCGGGCCGCGTTCCCGGCGAGGTTGACGAGGATCTGGCGGAGCCGCCCGGCGTCCCCCACCAGCCGGTCAGGCAGCGCGGAATCGACGGAGACGAGAACCTCGACCGGCTTTTCGGCGACCCGCGCGGCGATGAGGAGACCGACATCCTCCACGAGTTCGCGCAGCGCGAAGGGCGCCGGCTCCAGCTCCATCCGCCCCGCCTCGATGCGCGAGAGGTCCAGCACCTCGTCGATGATCTTCAGGAGCGCGTCGCCCGAGGACTTGATGACGCCGACATAGCTCCGCTGCCGCTCGTCGAGCTCGGTGTGGTTGAGAAGTTCCGCGACGCCGAGCACGCCGTTCATCGGCGTCCTGATCTCGTGGCTCATATTGGCGAGGAAGGCGCTCTTCGCCCGGTCGGCGGCGGCGGCGCGCCGGTTGGCGGCCTCGGCCTCCGCCTTCGCGGCGCGGAGCCGCTCCGCATCCCGCACGAATCGCCAGCAGGTCGGCCCAGAGATGACGCCGGAAATGAAGGTGGTGAGGATGATCGTCGTCCACAGCATCTCCTCATCGAACGAGTCGATCAGCGCATAGGTGAGCGAGAGAACGTTCGAGCCGAGGACACAGGCGACGGTGGCCAGCGCCGTCGCGCGCAGGACCCGCCAGCGGGCGGCGGGGCGAGCGGGCGCGGGCGCGCCTTGCGTCGTCATGAGGCGAGCCGGGCGGGCCGCGCCGCCGGGGCCCGCGCCCGGCTCACCGCTTCGCTCAGCGCCGCGGCGCAGACCGGCCGCATCAGCGCGGGGCCAGGGCGGGTGGCGGGCGCAGCGGCGCCGAAGGGCGTGAGCAGGACGAGGCCCGCGCCCACCCGCCCGGCCGCGGCGTCGAGCAGGGCGATCTCGGCCTCCGGCTCGCCCCGCCAGTCGAGCAGCGCGGCCTCCGCCGGCTCGCCGGCCTCCAGCAGGGCGACGGCGGCGGCCGCCGTCGCGCAGGTTCGGGCCCGCGCCCCGGCGGCGGCCAGCGCCTCGTCAAGGATGCGGGCGTGGCGCTCGGAGGACGAGACGAGCATCAGCCGGGCGCCTTCCAGCAGGCGCGGTTTCTCCACAGCTTCGGCCGGGAGCAGCGCCTCCATCACGAAGCGCGCGCCGCCCTCCGGCCCGGCCTCGACCCGGATCGCGCCGTTCATCAGCCGCGTCAGCGAGGCGCTGACGGCGAGGCCAAGGCCGGCGCCCTGATGCCGGCGGCGGAGCGATTCGTCGCCCTGCCGGAACGCCTCGAAGATCCGTTCACGCTCCTCGCGGGGGACGCCGGGGCCGGTATCCTCCACCGCGAGCCTTAGGAGGAACGCGCCGCGGCGCGGCTCGCCCGTCGCCTCGATCAGCACATGGCCCCGCTCGGTGAATTTCGCGGCGTTTCCGGCGAAGTTCAGGAGGATCTGCCGGAGTCGACCGGCGTCTCCGGTCAGCGTTTCGGGCACAGAGGGCGAGACGCGCGCCATCACCTCGACCGGCCCCTCGCCGACGCGCGCCGCCATCAGCGTCGCAACATCCCCGACGAGCGCATGGGGGGAGAAGGGCGCCGGCCGCAGCTCCATCCGCCCGGCCTCGACCTTCGAGAGATCGAGCACCTCGTCGATGATCGTGAGCAGCGCGTCGCCGGAGGACTTGATGAGGCAGACATAGCCCTTCTGCCTTTCGTCGAGCGACGTGTGGGCCAGAAGCTCGGCGACGCCGAGGACGCCATTCATCGGCGTCCTGATCTCGTGACTCATGTTGGCGAGGAAGGCGCTCTTGGCGCGGTCGGCGGCGGCGGCGCTGAGCTTGGCGGCCTTCAGTTCCTCAGTCAGATGCACGAAATACAAAACGACCGGGGTCGCCACCGAGAGCGCGATGGGAACGGCCAGCGCCATCTCGAAGAGGAGCCTCTCCGGCGCGACGATGGAATATGCGGCGAAGACGGCGATCTCGGCAAGCGCAAGGCAGACGAGGATCGCCGCCGCCGCCCTTCGCGCCATCGCCGTTGTGATCCGCATTCGCCCGCCTCACCTCCTGCACGACACCGCTATCGAAGGAAGCTGAAGCCTTGGCTAACGCGGCGCTTCACGCCTTCCGCCGGATCCCGAGCCTCTGCCCGGCCTCGGGCGGATGCGGCAAGGCGGCCTGCGCCGCCGCCATCCGCCCGATCCGCTCCTGCGCCCAGGCCGGATAGGGGGCGGGGCGGCGCGTCTCGAGGTCCACATTCATGCCGAGGCTCTCATAGGTCGCCGCGCGCTTGCCCGTCCTGTCCGAAATCATAACGCCGAAGAAATGCATCCGCTTCTCGTCATGATCGAGAATCCGCGTCTCGACATGAAACGGCTCCCCCTCCACCAGTTCCGCAAGGTAACAGATCTGGGTCTGGAGGGCCATCGGGCCGAGGCGGGCGCGCTTCACGAACTCCACGCCTATGCCGAGCCAGTTGTCGAGAAGGTCGTCGAAGGCCTTGTCGAAGGCGAAGGTGTAATAGGAGACGTTCATGTGTCCGTTATAGTCGATCCATTCCGGAAGGACGATTTGCGGCTGCATCGGGACCATGCCGACGGGAAAGTCCCGGTCGGGGCAGCAGGGGCTCAGGTCGCGCATGGCGCCTCCTCTTTCTTGCGTTGCGTCCCGTGATAGACGCGCGCCGCCGCCCCGCCAAGCGGGCTTCCTTGCCGGCGCGGTTCGCGCTACGCCTTCCGGCAAACAGCGGGAGGCGACGGCGATGAGCGTTGAGGCGGCGATAGCGCGGGTGCGGGACCTGATCGGGGAGCGGCTTTCGACCTCCCCCTCCGTGCGCGACCTGCACGGGCAGAACGAGAGCTATTTCACCCCCGTCCCGCCCGACGCCGTGGCCTTCCCGCATTCGACGGAGGAAGTCTCCGCCATCGTGAAGATCTGCAACGAGGAGCTGTGCCCGATCGTCGCCTGGGGCACGGGCACCTCGCTCGAAGGGCACGCCGTGGCCTTCAACGGCGGCATCTCGCTCGACATGTCGGAGATGAACAGGGTCCTCGAAATCCACGCCGAGGACATGGACGCCGTGGTGCAGCCCGGCGTGACGCGGGAGCAGCTCAACACGGAGCTGCGGGCGACCGGGCTCTTCTTCCCCGTCGATCCCGGCGCGAACGCCTCCCTCGGCGGCATGGCGGCGACCCGCGCCTCCGGCACCACCGCGGTGCGCTACGGCACGATGCGGGAGAACGTCATGGCGCTCGAAGTCGTGCTCGCGGACGGGCGGATCATCCGCACCGGCTCCCGCGCCCGGAAATCCTCCGCCGGCTACGACCTCACCAAGATGATGGTCGGCTCCGAAGGCACGCTCGGCATCATCACCGAGCTGACCGTGCGGCTCCAGGGCCAGCCGGAGAGCATCACCGCCGCCGTCTGCCCGTTCCCGGACATGCAATCCGCCGTCAACACCGTGATCCAGACGATCCAGATGGGCGTGCCGATGGCGCGGATCGAGATCGTGGACCCGGTCGCGATACGCGCCGTGAACATCTCCGGCGCGATGAGCCTGCCGGAGGCTCCGCATCTCTTCGTCGAGTTCCACGGCACCGAGGCGGGCGCGAAGGAGCAGGTGGAGCTTTTCGGCGAGATCGCGAAGGAGCATGGCTGCATGGGCTTCGAATGGTCCGCCAATCTCGAGGAGCGGAACCGGCTCTGGCATGCGCGGCACAACTTCTACTATGCGTCGCTGAAGCTGAAGCCGGGCTGCCGCGCGCTTTCCACCGATGTCTGCGTCCCGATCTCCCGCCTCGCGGAGGCGCTGCTGGAGACGGCGGAGGAGATCGCGGAATCCGGCATGATCTCCCCCATCATCGGCCATGTGGGGGACGGGAACTTCCATTGCGGCTTCCTGATCGACCCGGCGAAGCCGGAGGAGCTGGAGCTCGCCAAGAAGCTCACCCATTCGATGAACCGCCGCGCCATCCGCCTCGGCGGCACGGTGACGGGGGAGCATGGCGTCGGCGTCGGCAAGAAGCGCTACATGGAGGAGGAGCACGGGGCCGCCTACGCCGTTATGGCGGAGATCAAGCGCGCGCTCGACCCGAAGAACATCCTCAATCCGGGGAAGGTGGTGGAGGTGAACTGAGGGCGGCAAGGTGAGACGGCATCTCGACCTCGAACGGGAAATCTTGTTGGCGGTGGAGGCTGACGAACATGTTGTCGGAGAGAATGTAGATATATCTGGGATCGAAGGCTATTCTGCGCATCAGATCGGCTATCAGGTCGGTCTACTCAGGCAGGCGGGCTTACTCGAAGCAATCGACTGTAGAAGCGACGATGCGCCTTTCGAATGGCATCCCCGATGCTTGACTATGGCAGGGCATCAATACCTTGAGGCCATCCGTGACCCGGAAATTTGGCGTAAGACAAAGGAAGGCGCTTCACTGGCCGGGAGCTTCAGCATCGACTTGTTGGGCAAACTCGCGAACGGGTTTATTCGCACGCAGATCAAGAAACATACCGGCATCGATATCGAGTGAAATCTTGAGCGCCGAAACTGAAGCTAGGCGCTCCGGCCTCGAAAAGCAGGTCTCCAGTGGAGACCTGCCGAGGCCGATCGGCCGGAGACCAGGCGGAGGCCGAGGGGCGCCAAGCCGCCGCGTCGGTCGAAGATCGGACCGGGGTCGTCGCGGCGAGCGCGGAAACGCGGTCGCCGGGGGGCGACGACCGCGGGCCGATTTGACGCGGGTCAAATCGGCCGGGCGCTTCTGGACGCCGTCGCGCCCAGATTCGACAGTCCACAAATGCGCGGCTTGCGAAAGATCACGTGCGCCCGCGGCGCGGGGCGCCTAGGTCCGACCTGGACGAGAACACAGGACCATCCCATGACTGCACGCGCCGCCCTCGCCGCCGCCCTTCTCCTCGCCCTTCCCGGCCTCGCCGCCGCCGAACGCGCGGGCGAGGCGATCCGCGTTCAGGCGGAATCGTTCCAGAAGGAGGGCTTCGCCGGCTATGCGATGCGGCGCGGCTCGGAAGTGATCCAGAACGCCACGCTCTACACCAAGACCTATGGCACGATGGAGGTCGCGCTCGACGACGGGACGGAGCTGCTGGTCGGCCCCTCCTCCTCCATCGTGATCGACAGCTATGTCTATGACCCGGAGGGCGGCGCCGTCGGCATGTCGCTGGCGAAGGGCGCGCTCCGCGTCATCAGCGGGCGGCTGAAGAAGGACGAGTCCGAATTCCGGACGGCGGTCGCGAATATCGGCGTGCGCGGGACGCAGTTCTGGCTGGACGTGGACACGCCAGGCCTCACGCGGCTCTGGGTGGACGAGGGTTCGGTGATCGCCCGGCCCGTCGATTCGAACGAGGTCTTCATCTTCGAGGAGCCTGTCTACGCAGAATGCACCCGCACGACCTGCCGGGAGACTTGGCCGCCGCCTCGGCCCCTCGTCTATCCGATCGACCCGACCGCGCGGCGCTGAGACAGGCGCCGCGATTTCTGCTACACTGTCATGTCAAACAGGCGACGCTGGCATGTCGCCAATGAGGGGAAAATCGCCATGTCCATCAAACGGAACTTCATCGCCGCCGCCGCGGTCGCCGCGCTTTGCGCCGGCGGCGCCGGCGCCGGCGCAGCCGAACTCGCGGGCCGGGCCGTCGCCGTCCAGCAGGACGCGCTGCAGGCCGAGGGCGCCGTCGGCTTTCCGATCGACGCGGGGGCGGAGATCTTCCGCAATGCGCGGGTCTACACGAAGCAATACGGCACGGCGGAGATCCGGCTGGAGGACGGCACAGCGCTCACCGTCGCGCCGAACGCCTCCCTCGTGATCGACGATTACGTCTTCGCCGGCGCCGGGCGGCCGGGCTCGCTCGCGCTCTCGCTGAGCCGCGGCGCGATGCGGATGGTGAGCGGGCGGATGCCGAAGGAGGGCGTCGCCGTCTCCACCTCCATCGGCACGATCGGCGTGCGCGGCACGGATTTCTGGATCGAGGCGCCGAGCGACGAACTGATCCGGCTCTGGGTCCTCGAAGGCGTGGTGACGGCGGCGCCGGCGAACAGCGCCACCGTGTTCGAATTCGCGGCGCCCGCCTTCGCGACCTGCTCCGCCGGAGGCTGCGAGCCCGGCGAGGCGCCGCCCGTCCCCGTCACGAACCCGCTCGGCGGAGAGGCGGGCGGCGCGGGCGATCCGGGGATCGACGCCGAGGAGAGCCACGAGTCGCCGAGCGACTTCTGACGCTCTAGCCCGCCGCCGCCAGCAGCGCCGTGGCGGCGGCGCGCGCCTCCGGCGTGACGGCGCCACCGGCGAGCATCCTCGCGATCTCCTCCGCCCGCTCGCCCTCCGCGAGCCGGCGGACATCGGTGCGCGCCGCGCCCGCCTCCACCCGCTTCTCGATCCGGAACTGCGCGTCGCCCCAGGCGGCGACCTGCGGCGAATGGGTGACGACGAGCACCTGCGCCGCGCCCGCCCCGCGCGCGAGACCGGCGAGGCGGCGGCCCACCGCGTCCGCCGTCGCGCCGCCCACGCCGCGGTCGATCTCGTCGAAGATCATCGCCCCCGCCCCGCCGGCGGCGGAGAGAGCGACCTTGAGCGCGAGAAGAAGGCGCGAGAGCTCCCCGCCGGAGGCGACACGGGCGAGCGGCGCGGGCGCGGCGCCGGGGTTGGCGGCGATGAGGAACGTGACCTCCTCCGCCCCTTCCGGCCCCGGCTCCGCCGCCTCGACCAAGACATGGAACCGCGCCCGCTCCATCTTCAGCGCCGGCAATTCCGCCGCCACCGCCGCCTCGAGCCGCCCCGCCGCCTCAAGCCGGAGGGCGGAGAGCGCGGCGGCGGCCTCGAGATGCGCGGCTTTCGCAGCCTTCGCGCGGGCGCGGAGCGCGGCGATCTCCCCCTCCCCCGCCTCGATCCGCGCGAGGCGGGCGGAGAGGGAGCCGGCGAGCGCCGCGAGATCGTCCGGCGCGCAATCGTGCTTCCGCGCGAGCTTGCGGAGGGCGAAGAGCCGCTCCTCCGCCCGTTCCAGCGCCAGCGGGTCGAACTCCATCGCCTCCATCGCCGTCTCGACCCCGGCGACGGCCTCCGAGAGCGCGTCCTTCGCCCGGTCGAGCGCGTCGAGCGGCCCGTCGAGCCGGCCCTCCGCCTCCCCGGCGGCGGCGGCGAGGCGGCGGCTCGCGTCGAAGAGCGCGCCCTCCGCCCCTTCGGAGAGGAGCGCGAGCGCGCGCGCCACATCCTCCCGGATCCGCGCCGCGCCCTGCATGGCGCGCCGCCGCGCGTCGAGCGCCGCGTCCTCTCCGGGCTCGGGCGCGAAGGCTTCGAGCTCGGCGACGAAATGCGCCAGCGTCTCCCGCTCCCGCGCCGCCTCGGCCAGCGCGGCCTCCGCCGCCTCCAGCGCCGCCGCCTCGCGCCGCCACGCCCCGTGCGCCGCCCGGCAGGCGGAGAGCGCCGACTCCGCCCCGGCGAAGGCGTCGAGCAGAGCGCGGTGGCCGCGGGCGTTCAGGAGGCCGCGGTCGTCATGCTGGCCATGCACCTCCACCAGCGCCTCCCCGAGCGCACGGAGCGTCTCGGCGTTCACCCGCCGGTCGTTCACATAGGCGCGGGAGGGGCCGGCGGCGGAGGCGACACGGCGGAGGATCAGCTCCTCCGTCTCCGCATCCAGCCCCGCCTCCGCCATGATCGCCCGCGCCGGATGGCCGGAGGGGACGCGCAGGATCGCCGTCGCCGCCCCCTCCGCCGCCCCGGCGCGGACAAGGCCGCGCGCCTCCGCGAAGCCGAGGGCGAAGCCGAGCGCGTCGAGGAGAATGGATTTCCCCGCCCCCGTCTCCCCGGTGAACACGGTGAGGCCGGGGCCGAATTCGAGCGTCAGGCGCTCGATCAGCACGATGTCGCTGATCTCCAGACTTTCGAGCATGGGCCCCGCCGGCGCCCCGCCGGTCAGAACTGGTCGCCGTAGACGACCTTGCGGAAGTTGCGGCTGAGCCAGCTTTCCGGGCTGATCTCCGGCCCGAGCCGCTCTCCGGTCAGGAGCGCGAAGCTGTCCACATACCATTCCGAGCCCGGATAGTTGAAGCCGAGCACGGCGGCGGCGTTCTGCGCCTCCGCCGTGACGCCGAGGCCGAGATAGCTTTCGACCAGCCGGTGCAGCGCCTCCGGCGTCTGGCTCGTGGTGTTGTACTGCTCCACCACGCGACGGAAGCGGTTGATGGCGGCGACGTAATGGCCCCGGCCGAGATAATAGCGGCCGATCTCCATCTCCTTGCCCGCGAGGTTGTCGAGCGTCAGGTCGCGCTTCAGCGCCGCGTCCCGCGCCTGTCAGGATAGCGCTCGATGACCTCGCGGAGCGCCTGACCGGCGCGGATCGTGTCGCCCTGGTCGCGGCCGACATCGGAAATCTGGTCATAGTAGCTCAGCGCGACGATGTACTGCGCATAGGACGCATCCTCGTCGGACGGGAAGAAATCGAGATAGCGCTGCGCGGCGAGGCGCGCCTCGTCATAGCGGCGGGCGCGGTAATAGGCCTCGGCGGAGCGGATCATCGCGGTCTTGGCGAGGCTCGAATAGGGATAGAGCCGTTCGACCTCGTCGAAGCCGGTCGCCGCCTCGGTGAAGTCGCCATCCTGATAATTGGCCTCGGCCTCCGCGAAAATGTCGGCCGCGGGGCGCGCGTCGTCCACCAGCGAGTCGTCCGAGGAGCAGCCGGCGAGCGCCAAGGCCGCCGCGAAGGCGAGGCTTCCGCCCAGAGTCCGCGCCGTGATCCGCGTCCGCTTCATGTCCGATTCCTTCGTCCGCCGTCTCTGGCGGTTCGATAGCACGGCCTCGCGGCCCCGTCATCGCCCGCCGGCGCGGGCGGGAAGGGCGGGCGCCGCGCGGGCGCCCGCCGACTCTCTGTCAGTTCGCCTGGCGGCGGAGGAAGGCCGGGATCTCCATGCGGAGATCCTCGTCATCCTCCACCGAGTCCTCGATCCGCTCGGCCGGCCGCGGCGCGGGGCGCGGGGCGGAGGGGGCGGCGGGCTCGGCCCGGCCGACCGGCTGGGCCGCGCGCGCGGCCGCAGCGCCGCCGCCCGTCATCCGGTGGATCAGGCTGTTGAGCCCGAAGCGCCCGCGCTCGGCTTCCCCGCCCTGGGAGGCCTGCGCGGCGTCACGCATCCCCTGGACGGTGAAGGGAGTCGGGTCCCCGGCATGGGCCGGGCGGCGCGGCGCCGGAGCCGGCTCGGGCGCCTCCGCGCGCGGGTCGCCGGGCTGGACCGGGGCGGGGGCGATATAGGCCTCCGCGCGCGGCGCGGGGGCGGCGGGCGCCTCCTCCTCCGCGAAGAGGTTGGGCTCCACGGCGAGCGGCTGCGGCGCCGATGGCGACACCGGCGGCGGCGGCGCTGAAGGCGGCCTCTTGGGCAGCGGCAGCGCGG
>JAUHWJ010000603.1 GCA_030424705.1 Alphaproteobacteria bacterium
TAGGAGCCGGGCCAGCCGAAGCCGCCCTCCAGCGTCTTGCCGCCCTGCTGCCCCGGCTGCACGACCTGAAGCTGCATCTTGCGCGGCGGGAAGGCCGGCATGTTCGGGTCGATCACGATGCCGAGCGGGTGCGCCTCACCCTTCACCACAAGCTTCGCGGCCGCAGCGACGCGCTCCGGCGTCACGAGGTTTGCGGCGCCGATCTCGTCATCCGCCCCGTATTTCGAGGGCTGGCAATCCTGCGCCGCCGCGCCGAGCGCGGAAGCGAAAAGGGCGGCGCAGGCCGCTGCCGCGAGCCGGGAAATTGTCATCACGTGTCCTCCAGAGGGTCTTGTTCACGCGCCCTTTCCGGGCGTCGCCTGCGAAGGCTAGCAGAGGCCTTCGCGGTTATTCTATCACATCGTCACGTCGCACGGGGCGAAGGGGCGGCCCGCTGAGGGGCCGCCCGCAACCGGTTCAGAAGACTGCGAGCGGCGCGCCGGCCGAGCCGGTGGCGCCCTTGATCGGCATCGGCGAGTAGATATAGGCGAATTCGGATACGCCGGCCTCGATCAGACGCTCCGTCGCGATGTTCTCGTGGATGAAGATCCCGTTCTTCGCGATGAATTCCTGATGGACGGGGAAGGCGAGGTTCGGGTCCGGGTTGGGCACGACCTCGACGGGCCAGGTATCCGCCCCGACCACGGCGACGCCGCGCTCGATCAGATAGGCGGCGGCTTCGAGCCCGATCCCCGGGCAGCCGGAATTGAAGGTCGCGTTGTCCGTGATCCAGTGACGGCTCCAGCCGGTATGGATCAGCACCACATCACCCTCGTTCGGCTCAGCCACGCCTTGCCGCTCCATCGCGGCCTTCAGGTCAGCGAGGGAAATCTCCTGCCCCGCCTCCATCGGCGCATCTTTGAGCGCGGCGATGTCCAGCACGATGCCGCGGGTGAAGAACGGCTTGATCTGCTCGATCCCGAGCTTCTTCACGCCGTAGGAGCCTGTCACGTCCGCGACCGACGTGCCGTTATAGAACTGCCCGCCGATGCCAATATGGGCGAGACCGTCGAACTGCGTCCCGACCTGGCCGATCTCGGTAGCGAGGAAATCATCCATCCAGATCACTTCGTTCGAACCAAGCGGCCCGCCCGCGAGCCCGCCCGTGCCGCGCAGGCCGAAGACGCGCGCGCCGAAAAGCGGCATGGACGATTCGTAGGTCCGGCCGATGGAGAGGACCGTCCCGGTCTTCATCAGCGCCATCGCCTCCATGACCTTCGCAGGCGTCATGAGGTTGGAGGCGCCGGCCTGATCCTCAGGCCCGTATTTCGATTTCGTCCAGTCGGCGGCGGCGGCGCCGGCGAAAAGCGCGGCCGAGCAGGCGAGCGCGGTCATCATGCGGGGCTTCATGGGGTTCCTCCGGTCAAAGCCTTGTCCAAGCCGCGCTTTTTACCGGCGGCTGCGACAAATTGTTACCAGAGGCGCGGGCCGTTATTCTATCACATCGGAGGGCGATCAGGCGTCGAGCCAGGCGAAGCCGCAGGAGACGGTGGCGGCGAGCTTCCCGCCCCCCGCCGCGCGGAACTCGGCCTGAGTCGCCGCCATCCGCCGCCCGTTCGAGAGGATCGAGACGGCGATCTCCACCTCCCCCTCCCCGAGCGGGCGGAGGAAGCGGACGGAGAGGTCGGTCGTCGTGCAGGGGCGGAACCGCTCCAGCGTCGCCACAAGCGCCATGACGGAGGCCGTGTCCCCCGCCGCCGCCAGCGCCTGCCCGCAGATCACGCCGCCCCCTTCCCCGCCCCGCCGCACAAGGTCCGCGCCGGCCGGCATCAGGAACCGCGCGCCCGCCGGCCCGATTTCCACCGGCCGGATGCGGAGCGCCTTCACCCATGGCGCGAACACCTCCTCATGCAGCGCGGCAAGCTCCTCCAGCGTCATTCTCGGCTCCATATGTTACGAATGTCGGTTTGACTTCGCGATTTGCGTCACATATTCTCGATTGTGGCGGAGAGCGAAAGGCGGAGGCAAGCGGCGATGTATTCCCAGGGCCTGATCGGCGCGCATCACGAGGTCGAGGAGACGCCGGAAT
>JAUHWJ010000604.1 GCA_030424705.1 Alphaproteobacteria bacterium
GACCGTGTCCGCCTCCTGGAAGGCGTCGTTGCCGATCATGAAGGTCGGCACCTGCCCGGTGAGGCAGATGAGCGGGATCGAATCCATCAGCGCGTCGGTCAGCCCCGTCACCGCATTGGTCGCGCCCGGGCCGGAGGTGACGAGGACGACGCCGGGCTTGCCGGTCGAGCGGGCGTAGCCCTCCGCCATATGCGTCGCGCCCTGTTCGTGGCGGACGAGGATGTGGCGGATGCCGTTCTGCTGGAAGATCTCGTCATAGATCGGAAGCACGGCGCCGCCCGGATAGCCGAACACGACTTCCACGCCCTGATCCCTCAGGGCCTGGACCACGATCTGGGCGCCGGTCATCTCACGCGACATCGTCTCTCTCCGTCCTCGCCCCGGGCTTCGGGGGCGTTTCGCCAATAAAAAAGGCCCCGGAAGGGGCCCATGCGCGCGGTCGCCGGATGGATCACATCCGCCGGGGCGCGCGCCTCGCAATTACAAGAAGGGTCGTCCGCATGGCCGTCTCCGAGTTGCAAGGCGGGCTTAGCCTCATGCGGGCGCAGGGTCAACCGGAAAGGCGGAAAGAAAAGTGCGTTTTTTTCGTCTGAGAGACATTTTTCTCCATTCATGGCGCTTGGCTGGCAATTTTCGGAAAGCAGACGGCCGCTGCGCTCTTCGCGCGACCTTGGTTCGATTCAGTCGCGCTTGTGCGAGGGCGAGTTCTTCTCGTTTGAGGGGGAGGGGACGGCCTCCCATCTCGGAAGGACCGGGCGAGAGCGCCCGCCGAAAGGAGAGCCCGATGAAACCCCTTCCCGCCACGGACTTCGCGAGCGCCACTCCCGCTGTCGTCGCCCCTCTCACCTATATCGTCCCGCAGGAGACGAAGCCCGTCTTCCATTCCCAGGCGCTGACGGGCGGCGAGGCGAAGAGCTTCTTCGAGACGGAGGCCGTCGAGACGCCGATCGGCGATCTTCGCCCCCATGCGGATGTCTTCGTCCTCGACCGCGAAGGTTTCGCCCTCCGCGTCGCGCCGACCGCTGTCGCCGATCTCTGGGACGATGAGGCGGTGGAGAAAGCCTACCGCGCCGAGATCGAGGCGCTGCTGAAAGCCGAATACGGCGCCTCCCGCGTCGTCGTCTTCGACGCCACCCGCCGGTCCGACGGCGGCGGCGGCGCGGCGAACCGGGACGGGCGACGCGGCGCGGCGACGCGCATCCATGTCGACTACACCGCCGCCTCCGGCCCGCAACGGGCCAGGGACGCGCTCGGCGCCGCCGAGTTCGAGATGCTCCTCGCCCGCGGCGCCCGTATCGTTCAGGTCAATGTCTGGCGGCCGATCACGGGCCCCGTCCGCCGCGCGCCGCTCGCGCTCGCCGAAGCGGGCTCGATCCGGCCGGAGCATCTCGTGGCGACGGACCAAGTGTTTCCGGACCGGGTGGGCGAGATCTACCACCTCGCCCACCATCCGGGCCAGCGCTGGTGGTATGCGCCGGAGATGACGCGGGATGAGGTTATGCTCATCAAGGGCTGGGACAGCGACGAGACCCGCGCCCGCTTCACCCCGCACACCGCCTTCGCCCTGCCCGACGAGGCGAACGCGCCGCCGCGGGAGAGCATCGAGGTCCGCACCTATGTCGTGATCGAGTGAGGCGCGGCCCGTCGGCGGGCCGGTTGAACCCCGCCCGCCCTTCGGCCATCCTCTGCGCCGATGAGCGCGATCCTTCACACCATCGGCTATGAATCCGCGGCCCTGCCGGACGTCATCGCCCGGCTCCGCGCCGCCGGCGTGGAGATCGTGATCGACGTCCGCGCCGTCGCCGCCTCGCGCCGGGCGGGCTTCTCCAAGACCATACTGCGCGCCTCGCTGGATGCGGAGGGGATCGGCTACGCCCATTTCCGCGCGCTCGGCACGCCGAAGCCGGGGCGGGAGGCGGCGCGGGCCGGGCGCGTGGCGGAGATGGAGGCGATCTTCGGCGCCCATATGGAGACGCCGGAGGCGCAGGACGGGCTCGCCGCGGCCATCGCCATCGCGACGGAGAAGCGGGCGGCGCTTCTTTGCTACGAAGCCTGCGCGGCC
>JAUHWJ010000605.1 GCA_030424705.1 Alphaproteobacteria bacterium
ACATAATAAGAACAGACAGGCGGTTCGGCAAGCGTGCTCCATCTACAGAAACTTTGCGTCGGCGCCGATGGCCCCGAGGATCTTTTCGCCTGGCAGGAAAGCCGGCCCGACCAGTGGGGCGGCGTCATCCATGTGACGCGCACGCGGCCGAAGCGGGCGGAGGAGATTCTGGCGGGCGGCTCGCTCTACTGGGCGATGAAGGGCGCGCTGCTCTGCCGCCAGAAGATCATCGGGCTGGAGCCGGTGACGGGGGCGGACGGGATCGCGCGCTGCGCCATCGTGCTGGACCGGAAGCTCGTGCGCACCCGCCCCGCGCCGCGGCGGCCGTTCCAGGGCTGGCGCTATCTCGAGGCGGCGGAGGCGCCGGCCGATGCGGGGGCGTTCGACCCGTCCGATTCGCTGCCAGAGGAGATTCGCCGCGCGCTGGCGGAGATCGGAGTCGTCTGATCGTTAACAAGGTCTCACCCTTCCGTGCGAGCGGTTTGCTTTTTCATCACGCGCATTCAAGATAATGAACGCCACTTCCACGGAGCGGAACATGCTCGACATGGTGACAGCGCAACTCTCGTCCTGGCCGGTCGCCGTCACCCTTGCGGACCCGGCGGCGGAGGATTGCCCGATCCTCTACGCCAATCCGCATTTCGAGGCGCTGACGGGCTATCCGGCGGCGGAGGCGGAGGGGCGTAACTGCCGCTTCCTGCAGGGGGAGGGGACGGACCGGGAGGAGGTCGCCCGCCTTTCCGCTGCGCTGGCGGAGGGGAAGCCGGCGGAGGTTTGCCTGCTGAACTACCGGAAGGACGGGTCTTCGTTCCATAATTTCCTCTCCGTCACCCCGATCCGCCTCGGGCGCGGACGGCTCGTGCTGGTCGGAAGCCAGCAGGAATTCAATCTCCGCGCGGCCGAGGCTTCGCGGGCGGCGGAGCGGCGGATGACCCTGCTCGCCGACGAACGGGCGGGGCTTGCGCGCCGCACTGGCGCGGCGGAGATCGGGATAGAGACCTACCGGATGCGTTCCGACGCGGTGCGGATGCTGGTGCAGACCTATGTGCAGCGGGCGCAGCTCGGCGGGCAGGCGCTTTAACCGAGCTTGAAGCAGACCTCGCCCAGCCCCTCGATCCGCATGGTGAAGCGCCCGGGATGGTCCACCGGGTGGAGCGGCATGTGCGAGCCGCAGAGGAGGACCTCGCCGGCCTTCGGCGTGACGCCGTGGGCGTTGAAGAGGTTGGCCATGAAGGCCACGGCGTCGAGCGGGTGCTGCGGGGCGGCGCCCTTCGCGTCGAGGATCACCTCGCCGTCATGCTCCACCACGGTGCGGAGCGCGGCCGGGTCCAGCGCCTCGGGCCGGAGGCCGTTCTCCACGTCATAGCAGAGGCCGGCGTTGAAGATGTTGTTGGCGATGACGGAGGCGGGGTGGGCCGGCGAACCGCCGCGGCGGTCCAGGAGCTCGAAGGCGACGGTGAAGCGGGCCACCGCCTCCGCCGCGCTCTCCCGCGTCCAGCCGCCTGCTCTCGGCGCGAGGTCGACGGCGAGGATGGCGCAGATTTCGGGCTCCATCATGAAGTTCTGGAAGTCGGCCAGCTTCAGGTTCGCGTCGCCGCGGCAGATATCGTCCGCGAAGACATGGCCGACGATGGGGGCCTTCACGCCCATCTTCTCCATCAGCGCGGGGAGGTTCCAGCCGATCTTCCGCCCGCCGACGCCGCCCTTCGCGGCGGCGACGATGGGCGCCATCTCGAACTGCGCGGCGTAGCCGGCTTCGATGGGCGCGCCCTGATCCTCCATCGGGCGGAAGGCCCGCCCCTCGATCAGGTCTTGGGCGACCATCTGCGCGTATGTGGCCATCGGCATTTCCCCCAGGCTCTTTCCTTCGGGCTTGGCTAGCACGAGAGGGCGGAGGGGGGAAGCTACGGGGCGGGGGCCATGCGCCAGAGGGCGCCGGGGCTGTCGTCCGTCGCGAACCAGATCGAACCGTCCGGCGCCTCGCGGACGTCGCGGATGCGGCCGAAGACGCCCTCGAAGAGCCGCTCCTCCCCGGTGATCGCGTCCCCCTCCCGGTCG
>JAUHWJ010000027.1 GCA_030424705.1 Alphaproteobacteria bacterium
GCCGGACCGTCGGCATGGCGATGCCCTCGGCGGAGCGGCAGGCCGCGCTCCTGATGCAGATCCGCCGGGAGGCGCAGTTCGACCCGGACGATCTCGCCTTCCTCGAATGCCACGGCACCGGCACGCCGGTCGGCGACCCGATGGAGGCGCACGCGATCGGGGAGGTGTTCGGCCGCGCGCGGGCGAAGCCGCTGCCCATCGGTTCGGCCAAGACGAATTTCGGGCATCTCGAGCCCGCGTCGGGGCTCGTCGGCCTCCTCAAGGCGCAGATGGCGCTGGAGCGCGGCGTCTATCCCGCCTCGCTCCACCTCAAGGAGCCGAACCCGAACATCGCCTTCGACGACCTCAATCTCGAAGTCGCGGCGGAGCCGCTGGAGATCGAGGCGCGGGAGCGGCCCTGGCTCGCCGGCGTCAATTCCTTCGGCTTCGGCGGCGCGAACGCCCATGTCCTGATCCGCCAGCCGGAAGCCGGCGAGGCGCATCCGCCCGCCCCCGCGCCCCGCGCCCGCGCGCTCATCCTCTCCGCGGCGAGCCGGGAGAGCCTGGCGGAAATGGTCACGCGCTGGCGGGAGCAGCTGGGAACGGCGGAGGAGGCCGAGGCCGACCTCCTCGTCAACGCGGCCGCCCACCGCCGCAGCCGCGCGGCGCATCGCCTCGTCGCCCTCGGCGACGGCGCAGCGGAGATCGCCGCAAGCCTCGCCGCACATGAGAGCGGCGCGCAGCCGGCCATCACCGGGCAGCGCGTCGGCCGCGGCGAGAAGACGGCCTTCGTCTTCGGCGGCAACGGCTCGCAATGGGCCGGGATGGGCCTCGACCTCTATGAGGAGAACCCGGCCTTCCGCGCCGCCTTCGACGAGGTCTCCCGCCTCTTCCGGCAGAAGTCCGACATCGACCTCGCGGCGCTCCTCGCTTCGGACGAACTCGGGGAGCTGTTGGTCGAGAGCCGGGTGGCGCAGCCGATCCTCTTCGCCGTCCAGGTCGGCGTCGTGAAGGCGCTGGAGGCCGAGGGGTTGAGGCCGGACGCCGTCGCCGGCCATTCGGTGGGCGAGGTCGCCGCCGCCTGGGCCGCGGGCGTGCTTACGCTGAAGGACGCCGTGCATCTCATCCGCACCCGCTCCACAGCCCTCGAATTCATGCGGGGCATGGGCGGGATGGCCGCCGTCCTCGCCGGGGAGGAGGCGGTGGAGGAGGCGCTCGCCGAATACGGCGACGCCTCGATCACCGTGGCGGGGGACAATTCGCCCCGCTCCTCCACCATCGCCGGCCCAGTGGAGAGCCTGAAGGGTTTCGCCAAGTTCGCCCGGAAGAAGCGCATCGCGGCGAAGCTGCTCGACATCGACTATCCCTATCACAGTCCGGCGATCGACCCGATCCGCGCGAAGCTGATCGCGGACCTATCCGACCTCGCGCCGCGCGAGGGCCGGGCCGTTTATGTCTCCTCGACCAGCGGGCGGGAGGCGCCGGGCGTGGCGCTCGACACGGAATACTGGTGGCGCAACGCCCGTCAGCCCGTGCGCTTCCGCGAGGCGGTGAGCGCGCTGGCGAAGCTCGGCTGCGGCGTCTTTGTCGAGATCGCGCCGCGCCCCGTTCTGCAATCCTACGTCACCGACACGCTGGAGCAGCTTGGCTGGGGCGCCGCCGTCGTCACCACGCTGGAGCAGAACCCGCGAACGCCGCTCACCGCCGCCGCCATCGCCGCGCGCGCGCTCGCCCACGGCGCGAGCCTCGACGATTCGCGCTTCTTCGGCGCGCCGGCGCCTTATCGCGGCGGGCTGCCGGGCTACGCCTGGCGTACGACCGAGTTCCGCATTCAGCCGAGCGCGGAGGCGGTGGACTTCTTCGGACTCGGCGGCGTCGCCCCGCTTCTCGGGGCGCGGCTCAGGGCGGGCGAGGGCGTCTGGCGCTCGGTGATCGATGTAGCGCTCCATCCCTGGCTCGCCGATCACAAGGTGGACGGCGCGATCGTCTTCCCCGCCGCCGGCTTCGCGGAGATGGCGCTCGCCGCCGGGCGGGAGGTCCACGGCGCCGCCGAGCTTTCGGAATTCGAGATCATCCGCCCCATCGTGCTGGACGACGGCGCCGCGGTCGAGGCGCGGACGAGCCATGACGCGAGCATCGGGCAGATCCGGATCGAGAGCCGCCGCCGCCTCGCCGGCGGCGAATGGGGCCTGAACGCCTTCGGCACGCTCCGCCGCACACCACCGGGCGAGGCCGCCGCCTCGCCGGGAGAGATCCGCGGCGCCATGAAGCTGAGCGGGCGGCAGCTCTACCAGTCGCTAGAAGGCTACGGCCTCGCCTATGGGCCCGCCTTCCAGCGCATCCGCTCGCTGAAGGTCAACGGCGTCTCCGCCGAGGCGCAGCTGACCGAGGGCGCGGCGCCGGAGCCGGGCCTCGCGCTCGACCCGACCGTGCTCGACGGCGCGATGCACGCCATCTTCCCGCTCATCCGCCGCGCCGCGGGGGACCGGGCGCTGGCCGCCGGCACGGCCTTCCTGCCCGTGCGCATCGGCCGCATCCGCCTATACGGGCGCGCGGAGCCGGCCGCCTCTGCGCATGTCCGCCTCGTGAAGCTCAGCCCCCGCGGGGCGGAGGCGGCGCTCGACCTCCTCAGCGCGGAGGGAAGGCTCGTCGCCTCCGTATCCGGGCTCCGGCTGAAAGCCGTGCGCCTGACCCGCGGGGCGCGGGAGACGGGCCGCGTCTGGCGGCAGGCGATGATCCGCCTGCAGGACGAGGCCGGCGCGGCGCGGCCGGAGGCGTGGGAAGACCCCGCCGCGCGGCTCCGCTCGCTCGACCTCGTGGCATCCGAGGCGCCGGAACCCGATGTAGGTTCGCTTCTTGTGGATGCGCTTTCGCGCCGTCTTGCGTGGGATCTGGCGAATCGCTTCGCCGAGGCTGGTACACGGCGGGTCGAGATCGCCGCGGCGCTCGACCTCGATCCCTCGGCCCGCTCGCTTCTCGCCCGCGCCATGCTGGCGCTGGAGGAGGACGGGGCCTTCGAGGCGGAGGCGCTCGGCGCCGGCCGGCTCGCGGCGGAATGCCCCTATCCCCCGGTCGAGGAGCTGGCGCAGGCGCTGGCCGAGGAGGCGCCAGCGCGGGCCGAGGAGCTGATGGCGCTCCTCCGGCTCGAGGCGGAATTGCCCGCCCTCCTCTCCGGCGGCCTCCGCGAGAGCGCGCCGCCGCAGGCCGCGGCGGACATCGCGCCCGCCTCCCGCGCCGTATGGGCGGCGGCGGAGCGCGCCTTCGTGGACATTCTCGCCGAATGGCCGGCCCGACGGCGCCTCGGCGCGCTCATCGTCGGCGCGGCGCCCGCCGGCGTCGCCGCGCGCCTCGCCGCCGCGCCGGCGCTGGATCGCCTCGTCGTCACCCATCCCGACCCGCGCGTGGTGGAGACCATGCGGCAGACCCTCCCGGCCTCGCCCCGGCTCGCCATCCTCCCGTTCGAGGCGGCGACAGAAGCGTCGCATGACGCGGTTCTTTCCGCCGACGCGCTGCATCGCCTCGGGCGCGAGGGGCTCTCCGCGCTCTCGGGCTCGATCGCGCCCGGCGCGCTGCTCCTCGCGGTCGAACGGGCTCCCGACCTCGCCTCGGACCTTCTGCAGGGCGCGGCGGAGGAATGGTGGGCCGCCTCGCTGACGCCGGAGGCGCCGGTCGGCCGGCGGATGCCGGCGGAGGACTGGCGCGCCATGCTGGAGGAGGCGCGGCTCGAAGCGGCCGAGGCGCTGCCGCTGCGGGAGGAGCGGACGGAGCTTTTCGCGCTCGTAGCGCGCGGCCGGCGGGGCCTTCCCGCCGCCCATGCCGAGCCGGGGCGGAAGGGCGTCATCGTGGTCCTGCACGGCCCGGAAGAGGCCTCCGCCGCGGCCGAGATCGAGGCGGCGCTCGCCGCCGTAGGCCGCGAGGTCCGGCTCGCACCGGGCGGCGTCGCGCCCGAGGGGCTCGAGGCCGGATGGGAGGCCGTGTTCCTCGCCGGCCTCTACACACAGGGCTCCGAAATGGAGCGGGCGGCAGCGCGCGTCGCCGCAGCGAAGGCCGCGCTGACGGGCCCGCGCCCCACCCGGTTCTGGATCGTGACGCGCGGCGGCCGCCCGGCCGCAGCAGGCGGCGCGGAGGCGCGGAGCGCGGCCGAGGCGGCGCTGCACGGGCTCGGCCGCGTGCTCGCCAACGAGCCCGGCCAGCCCGAAATCCGCATTCTCGATTTCGACCCGGCGATCGAGACGGAACAGCTCGTCGGCCATCTCTGCGAGGAACTCGCCGCCCCGGGCGAGGAGCGCGAGATCGTGCGGGACGATGCGGGCCGCGCCGCGCCCCGGATCGAGGCGGGGCCGGACCTTCCCGCCATCGCCGCGCGCGCCCGGCTCGGCGCGGAGGCGGCGCGGGTGCTCGAGATCGGCCAGCAGGGCGCCTTCGACAGCCTGCGCTGGGCCACGACGGCGCGCCGCGCGCCGGCGCCGGACGAGGTGGAGATCGAGGTCCGCGCCGCCGGCCTCAACTTCCGCGACGTTATGTGGGCGCAGGGCCTCCTGCCCGAGGAGGCTCTGGAGGACGGCTTCGCCGGCGCGACGCTCGGCATGGAGTGCTCCGGCGTGGTCGCCCGCGCCGGTGCGGCGAGCGGCCGGCAGGTCGGGGAGGCGGTGATCGCCTTCGGCCCCGCCTGTTTCGCGACCCACGCCACCATCCCGGCCCGCGCCGTCGCCCCTCTTCCCGCGGGCACGGATTTCGACACGGCCGCCGCGGTGGCGACGATCTTCATCACGGCGCAATACGGCCTCGTGGAGCTGGCGCATCTCAGGTCGGACGAAACCGTGCTGATCCATGGCGGCGCCGGCGGCGTCGGCCTCGCTGCGATGCAGATCGCCCGGCGGATCGGCGCGCGCATCCTCGCCACCGCCGGCTCCCCGGCGAAGCGGCGGCTGCTGAAGGCGCTCGGCGCCGATGCGGTGTTCGACAGCCGGTCCCTCGCCTTCGCGGACCAGGTGATCGCCGCGACGGGCGGCGAGGGCGTGGACGTGGTGCTGAACTCGCTCTCGGGCGAGGCGATGGAGCGCTCGCTCGCCTGCCTCCGGCCCTTCGGCCGCTTCGTCGAACTCGGCAAGCGCGACTACTACGCCAATTCCCCGCTCGGGCTGCGGCCCTTCCGGCGGAATCTCACCTATTTCGGCGTGGACGCCGACCAGCTCCTCTCCGCCCGGCCCGAACTGGCGGATCGGCTGTTCCGCGACCTTGCCGAGGGCTTCTCCTCGGGCGCCTTCGCGCCGCCGCCGGTGCAGGTCTTCGAGGCGGAGGAGGCGGTGGACGCCTTCCGCCTGATGCAGAAATCCGGCCATGTCGGCAAGATCGTCATCCGCCCGCCGGCGGCCCCGGCTCTCGCGCCCGCCTCGGCGCCGGAGATCGGCGAGGGCGGCTGGCTCGTCGCCGGGGGAACGGGCGGCTTCGGCTTCGAGACGGCGCAGTGGCTCGCCGCCAAGGGCGTGAAGCGGCTCTGGCTCGTCTCCCGCTCCGGCGCGCCCGCCAAGGAAAGCCGCGCCGCGCTGGCGCAGATGCGCCGCGCCGGCGCCGAGGTCACCTTCCACGCGGCCGACATCGCTGACGAACGCGCCCTCGCCGACCTGATGGCCGGGATCGCGGCGGAGGGCGTCCCGCTCAGGGGCGTCGTCCATTCCGCCATGGCGCTCGACGACGCGCTGTTCGAGACGCAGGACGCCGCGCGGATGGAGGCGGTCATGCGCCCGAAGATCGCCGGCGCGGAACTGCTTGACCGGGCGACCCGCGGCCTCGGCCTCGACCATTTCATCGTCTATTCCTCTGTAACGACGCTTTTCGGCAATCCCGGCCAGTCGGCCTATGTCGCCGCCAACGCCGCGCTCGAAAGCCTCATGGCCTCCCGCCGCGCGGCGGGCGAGCCGGGCCTCGCCGTCGGCTGGGGCCCCATCTCCGATGTCGGTATCCTCGCGCGGGACGAGGCGGTGCGCGAGATGCTCTCGAAGCGGATGGGCGGAACGCTGCTCACCGCCGCGGAGGCGCTGGAAGGGTTGGAGACGATCCTCGCCGCCGGCGCGCCGGAGCCCGCCGTCACCTGGGCCCCGCTCCGCTGGGGCATGCTCGCCGCGGACCTGCCGCTGATGAAGACGCCGCTTTTCGAGCGTGTCGAGACGGCGCGGGAGGCGGGCGGCGGAGAGGGCGCGATCGACCTCGCCGCGATGATCGACGGGCTGGACGACATGGCCGCGCTTAAGGCGATCATCGAGTTCCTTGCGGCGGAGACGGGCCGCATCCTCCGCCAGCCGCCAGGCGAGCTCGATCCGCGCCGGCCGCTGACGGAGATGGGCTTCGACAGCCTGATGGCGGTCGACCTGAAGATGGCCGTGGAGGAGCGGATCGGCGCCACCCTGCCGCTCATGTCCCTCTCCGAAGGCGTCGGCCTCGCCGACCTCGCCCGGAAGCTGCTGGACGAGGCGCGCGGCCGCGCCGCCGCCTCGGACGGCGCGGCGGTCAACGCCGTCGTGGCGCAGCATGTCGCCGGCGCCATCGACGAGGACGACCGGAAGGTGGTCGAGAAGCTGGCGCGCCAGGCGGAGAGCCTGAAGGGATGAGGGGCGGCGCATGACGGCGATCGACAAGGACCGGCACGCGCTGGTCGACCGGCTGCGCAAGGTGCGCGAGGCGCGGGCGCGCGGCGGCCGCCCCGCTCCGGCGCCTGCGCGCGTCGCCGGCGCCGCGCCGAAAGCCTTCGATTTCTCCACCCTGCCGATCTTCGAGCAGATGCGCTTTCAGGAGGCGGTGGGCCGCAGTCTCGGCATCGGCACGCCGTTCTTCCGCCAGATCGACTCGCGGGACGGCGCGCGCTGCGTCATCGACGGCGAGGAGCGGATCAACTTCGCCTCCTACGACTATCTCGGCCTCGGCTCCCATCCGGATGTGCGCCGCGCCGCCGTGGCGGCGGCGGAGGAATGGGGCGTCTCCGCGAACGCCTCGCGCCTTGTCGGGGGCGAGCGGCCCTATCACGGCGCGCTGGAGCGGGCGGTCGCCTCGGCCTATGGCGTCGACGCGGCTGTCGCGATGGTCTCCGGCCATGCGACGAACGTGACGACGATCGGCGCGCTGATCGGGCCGAAGGACCTGATCCTGATGGATCAGCTCATCCACAATTCGATTTCGGAAGGCGCGCGGCTCTCCGGCGCGGCGCGGCTCACCTTCCCCCACAACGACTTCGACTGGGTGGACGAGACCCTCGCCCGCGTGCGGGACCGGTACGAGCGCGTGCTCATCGTCGTCGAGGGCCTCTACTCGATGGACGGCGACTTCCCCGACCTTCCCCGCTTCGTGGAGATCAAGGCGCGGCACGGCGCCTGGCTGATGGTGGACGAGGCGCACGCCTTCGGCGTCCTCGGCGCGACGGGGCGGGGGCTCGCGGAGCTTCAGGGCGTCGATCCGCGCAGCGTCGAGATCTGGATGGGCACGCTGTCGAAAACGCTGGCCGCCTGCGGCGGCTATGTCTGCGGCTCGGAGGCGCTGATCGCCTATCTGAAGCACAAGGCGCCGGGCTTCGTCTTTTCCGTCGGACTCGCCGCGCCCGTCGCGGCGGCGGCGGAGGCGGCGGTGCGGGCGATGCTGGCGGAGCCGGAGCGCGTGGCGCGGCTCCGCGCCAACGGCCTCCGCTTCCGCGAGCGGGCGGCGGCGGCGGGCCTCGATGTCGGACTTTCGGAGGGCTACGCCGTCACGCCGGTGATCATCGGGGACAGCCCGCGCGCCGTCGTCGCCGCGGACCGGCTCTTCAAGCGGGGGATCAACGCGCTCCCGATCATCTTCCCCGCCGTGCCGGAACAGCAGGCGCGCATCCGCTTCTTCCTCACCTCCGACCATGAGGAGGCGGAGATCGACCGCGCGGTGGACGAGACGGCGGAGGTCGTGAAGTCGCTCGAAGGCGTCGATCTCTTCGCGAGCCTCAGGGACTAGGGCGAGACGGGGCGGGGCGAATGTGGAGGGCCCCCGCCCCGCCCGCCCTCACGCGGCGGCGGGGGATCGGCGCCGCGATGCGAAGCCGAGCGCGCCCAGCCCGCCCAGCATGAGCCAGATGCCGGCCGGAAGCGGCACGGCGCCAACGGGCGGCTGCGCCTCCGGGTCGAAGACGCGGAAGTCGAAGACGCCGGGGATCGGCGCGATCACGTTCAGGCCGCCCCGGAAGTTGATCGCCTCGCCGGTCGCATCCGAGATGCCGGCGATCTCGCTGAAATTGACGACCTCGTCGTAGAAGACCGGCCCCGACGGCGAGAAGAACGTGAAGCCGGAGAAGCCGGTCAGCTCGTCGAGCGAGAAGAGCATGTCCCCGTCCGCGTCGAAGAAGTCGATCTCGTAGTTCGAGAAGATCGCGGCCCGGGAGATCGCCTCGAGCCGGAGCGAGGCCGCCTCGGCGGCTCCGGCGGCGACACTGGCGGCGAGAAACGCAATGGCTGCGGGTTTCATCCTGTTTTCCCTCTGCAATCGGCGCCCCGACATGGCCGACAAGGGAAATCTAAGGCGCGCGGGCCGCGGCGATAACCTCCGCCGCGGCTGTCGATTCGTTGCGCGAAGCTTAATGAAGACGCAGCGTCAGCCCCGCCCGGATCCTGCGGTCAGGGCAGCGCCATCAGCACACGCTCCAGCGTCGCCGGCGCGTCGAGCGGCGTCCAGGCCCCCGCGGCGGCGGAGGCCGCCTCCTCGATGGCGAGGAAGGCGGAGATGCCGAGCATGAGCGGCGGCTCGCCCACTGCCTTCGACCGGCGGATCGTGAGCTCCCGGTTCTCCCCCTTCGCCCAGAGCCGAACGCTCATGCGCTCCGGCCGGTCCCCCGCCGTCGGGATCTTGTAGGTGGAGGGGGCGTGGGTGCGGAGGCGGCCCTGCCCGTCCCAGTCCAGCTCCTCCGTCGTCAGCCAGCCGGCGCCCTGGACATAGCCGCCCTCGACCTGCCCGAGGTCTATGGCGGGGTTCAGCGAGCGCCCGACATCGTGGAGGATGTCGGCCCGCAGCAGCCGGTATTCTCCGGTCAGCGAATCCACCAGCGCCTCCGTCACGGCGGCGCCATAGGCGAAGTAATAGAAAGGCCGGCCCGAAACGGTCGCCCGGTCCCAGGCCAGTTTCGGCGTGGCGTAGAACCCGGTCGCCGCGAGGGAGACGCGAGCGAAATAGGCGGATTTCACCGCCGCCTCCCAGGTCGTCTCCCCGCCCTGCCAGACGATGCGGCCCTTGTCGAAGATCGCGAAGCCCGCGCCGAGATGGGCGGCGATGCGGGCCTTGATCTCCTCGCAGGCCTTCTTCACCGCCATGCCGTTCATGTCGGAGCCGGAGGAGGCGGCGGTGGCCGAGGTGTTCGGCACCTTGTCCGTCCGCGTCGCGCTGATCCTCACGCGCTCCGGGTCGAGCCCGAACTCCGCGGCGGCGACCTGCTGGACCTTGCGATAGAGGCCCTGGCCCATCTCCGTCCCGCCATGGTTCAGGAGCACGGACCCGTCCTGATAGACGAGAACGAGCGCGCCCGCCTGGTTGAGATGCGTGGTGGTGAAGGAGATGCCGAACTTGACCGGGGAGAGGGCGATGCCCCGCTTCAGCACCGGGCTCGCCTCGTTCCAGGCGGCGATCTCCATGCGCCGGCCCGCGTAGTCCGTACTCTCCGCCAGCTCCTCCACGATCTCCTGGATCACGCAATCCTCGACCATCATGCCGTAGGGCGTGAGCGAGCGGGTCGGCATCGCGCCCATCGGCGCGTAGAAATTGCGCCGCCGCACCTCCAGCGGGTCGAGCCCCGTCTCCGCCGCGACATGGGCGATGAGCCGCTCAGCGCCCAGCACGCCCTGCGGCCCGCCGAAGCCGCGGAAGGCGGTCATCGAGCAGAGATTGGTGCGGCAGCGATGCGAGACGATTTCCGCCGCCGGGTAGAAATAGGCGTTGTCGGCGTGGAACATCGCCCGGTCCGCAATGGCGGCGGAAAGGTCGGCGGACCAGCCGCAATTCGCCCATTGCTCGAACCGGACGCCGAGGATGCGCCCCTCCGCGTCGAACCCCGCCTCGTAGTCGATCCGGAACGGATGCCGCTTTCCGGTCAGGATCATGTCGTCGTCCCGGTCGAGCCGGAGCTTCGCCGGCTTCCCCGTGATCCGCGCGGCGAGCGCGGCGGCGACGGCGATGAGGTTCCCCTGCGTCTCCTTGCCCCCGAAGCCGCCGCCCATCCGGCGCACCTCAACGGTGATCATGCTGGACGGGAGGTTGAGGTTGTGCGCGATGACGGCCTGCACTTCCGAGGGATGCTGGGTCGAGGAGAGGACATGCAGCGCCCCGCCCTCCTCCGGCGTCGCGACCGCGACCTGCCCTTCGAGATAGAAATGCTCCTGCCCGCCGATCTCGATCCGCCCCTTCGCGCGCATCGGCGCGGCGTCGATGGCGGCCCGCGCATCCCCCCGCGCCATGCGGTAGGGTTCGGAGAGGAAGGAGCCGGCGGC
>JAUHWJ010000606.1 GCA_030424705.1 Alphaproteobacteria bacterium
CGTCGAGAAGGGCCTCCTGATGGAGCCGGGCATCCCGGAGATGGAGAACTTCAAGCACGTGTCGGAGACGTGGAAGAACGTCGACTGGGATCCGGGCCGCCGCTATTCCGTGCCGTGGCAGTGGGGAACCACCGGCGTCGCCGTCAACAAGTCCATCTATAGCGGGGACATCAACACCTCCGCCATCTGGCTCGACCCGCCGGCGGAGCTGGTCGGCAAGGTCAATGTCGTGCCGGAGATGCAGGACGTCGTGAACCTCGCGCTGATGTATGTCGGCGGCGAACCCTGCACCACCGACAAGGCCAAGCTGAAGGAGGCGCGGGATGTCCTGATGGCGGCGAAGCCGAAATGGATGTCGATGGATTACGGCATGACGGAGAAGCTTTCGAGCGGCGACGTGCCGGCCTCGGTCAACTGGAACGGCTCCACCTTCCGCGCGCGGAACAACAACCCGGACGTCGCCTACGGCTATCCGAAGGAAGGCTACCCCGTCTGGATGGACAGCGCGGCGATCCTCGCCGACGCGCAGAACGTGGAGAATGCGAAGCTCTTCCTCAACTTCATCATGGCGCCTGAGAATGCGGCCATGATATCCGCCTTCGCTCGCTACGCGAACGGGATCGACGGTTCCGAGGCCTTCATGCCGGAAGACATGAAGACGGCGCCGGAAATCGTCGTGCCGGCGGAGCTGGTCGCGGCCGGCCAGTTCAGCCCGGCCTGCTCCGATGAGGCGCAGGCCTTCTACACGGCGATCTGGACCGAGCTCCAGAAGTGAGGAACGGGGCCGCCGGCCCTCGCCGGCGGCCCTTTTTTCGCTCGGTTCCGGGCGTATAAGATCCGTCCGGCACGGCGGAGGCGCAGATGGTTTTCGGGTTCTTCAGGAAGGGCGGCGGCGAGGAGGAGGCGGTCTCGCGCTACGCCGACGTCGTGGTCGTGAGCCTCCGCAAGTCCGCCTATTACGCGGACAGCCGCGACGCGCTCCTGAAGACGGTCGGCGCCGCGATCGAGGACTCGCCCAGCGGGAAGGTGGTGATCGAGATGAGCGGCGTGAAGCAGTTCACCTCCGGCCCGCTCGGCGCCCTCGTCGTCTCGGCGCGGAAGGCGGCGGAAAAGGGCGGCCGCCTCGTCCTCGCCGCCTCCGTCTCCGGCTTCGTCGGCAAGGTGCTCTCGACGGCGACCGAGACGGCCGCGAACCCCTCCTACCCGAACGTCCGCGCCGCGCTTTCCGCGCTATCGACGGAGGCCGCTTCGGCCTTCGACAAGGCGCAGTAGGCCGCTCTTCCTATGGCGCGCAGGCGATACCCTTCCGGGCGGCGGGAGCGCGGTAGACGCGTGCGCGCACTTTTTGGACGCTATTTCTGATAAGTAAACAATATCAAGAGTATGACCCCCCTGCGCAATGTGCGCAGCCCCATCTCCCCGTCTCCAGCAAGATCGTGATGGGCCCGCTTTTGCTCCGGCCCTATGCTTGTGCCCGGGGATGAACCGACCCCGGAGACCGCCATGGCCGACCCCGACCCGCCGCCCGACCTTTCCACCCACACCCGCAGCGGGGTGGAGCGGGAGGAGGTCTGGCGGCTCGCCTCCCGGCCCGCATGGTCGATCCGCTCCCGCCGCGGCGCCCTCGCGCCGTTTCTCGACCTGATCCGCAGCCTCTTCCGCCGCCGCCGATAGGCGATCCGCGCCGCCCGGCGCCGCATTCCCGCTTGCGCCGCGCCGCCGCTTCCCCCTCTCTCGGGCCGAAGCCCGGAGGAGCCCCAGCATGAAATCCCATACCCGCGTCGTCGTCATCGGAGGGGGCGTCGTCGGCTGCTCCGTGCTCTATCACCTGACGAAGCTCGGCTGGACGGACGTGATGCTGGTGGAGCGCTCCGAGCTCACCTCCGGCTCCACCTGGCATGCCGCGGGCGGGTTCCACACCCTCAACGCGGACACGAACATGGCCGCGCTGCAGGGCTACACGATCCGCCTCTACCGGGAGCTGGAGGCGATCACCGGCATGTCCTGCGGGCTCCACCATGTCGGCGGCGTCACGCTGGCGGACACGCCGGAGCGG
>JAUHWJ010000607.1 GCA_030424705.1 Alphaproteobacteria bacterium
GCGACCGAGAGACCGTTCATGGCGGAGATCAGAACCATCAGGAAGATCGTGCCGATTGCGAGCCCGCCGCGGACGGGGCCGAACCAGACATGGAACATGCGATAGAGATCGTCCGCGATCCGGCTTTCGGAGAGGACATAGCCCATGAAGACGAACATCGGCAGCGTCAGCAGCGGATACCACTTCATCAGCTTCATCGCCGCGCCGAAGGGGATGTTCGTCGCCCCCGCGCCCCAGAGCGCGAGAGCGGCGACGGCGGCGACGGCCCCGATGGCGCCGAAGACTCGCTGTCCCGTCGCCAGCATCATCAGCATGGACGCGAACATGAAGAGCGCGATCAGTTCGTAGGGCATCAGCCGGCCCGCTCGAAGGGCCGCGGCCCGAGATCGACGCCGCGGAGCCGCGCCGCGTCCCGCGCCAGCTCGGCCAGCGACTGGAGGATCATCAGGACGATCCCGAGGCACATCGCCGCCTTCACTGGCCAGAGGAGCGGGCGCCAGGCGGTCGGGTTCCGCTCCCCGTATTGCAGCGAGTAGATCAGGCTGTCCAACCCGCCCCGGAGCAGCACGGCGAGGAAGAAGAGGAGAAAGAACACGGTGCAGACATCTACCGCCGCCTTCCGCCGCTCCGACCATTCCGAATAGAAAAGGTCCATCCTGACGTTTGAGCCCATCTGGATGGCGTAGGCCCCGCCGAGGAAGAAATAGGAGACCATGAGGAACTGCGCCGTCTCCAGCGTCCAGAGCGAAGGATTGAAGAACGTCTTCGAGATTGAGGACCAGAGGAGCACCGCCATCATGGCGAAGAAGCCCCACATGGCGAGCCGCCCGACGCGGTAATTCACCGCCTCCACGACGCGGACGAAGGGGCGAAGCGCGACCATCACGCCAGCGCCGCCCGGGCGGCGGCGTCGAACGCCCGGCGATCCTTGCGATCTCCCCTCATGGCCCGAGACGATTTCAGAACGCGGCGGCCTGTCAACCTTTTCCCGCCGCGCCGGCCTCCGCCGCCTCGAAGAAGGCTGCGAGCCGCGCCGCCACCGCTTCCGGGTCGTCCACGGGAGACAGGTGCCCCGCGCCCGCGATCTCCTCCCGCCGCGCCGAAGGCAAGAGCCCCTGGAGCTCGTCGAGGATCGCCTTGGCCGAGCCCTGCGTCCGCTCCCCCTGCATCAGCATCACGGGCGCGGCGATGGCGGCGAGCGCCTCCCGCCCGATCTGCCCGTCCGGCCAGCCGGAGACCATCTCGAAATCCTTGGAGAGATGGGAGAGCGCGAAGGCCACCGCCTCCCGCGCCGGCTCGGGCATCCTGTCGAACTGGCCGGGCTGGCCCCAGGCTTCCATGAAGGCGCGGGCGCCGTCATGGTATCGCCCCTCCGCGCAGGCCCTGTAGACGGGCGCCATGGCGCGGGCGTTCTCCTCGTCCTCGCCGCGCCCGGCTTCGGTGAGGAGGTGGAAATAGACCGGCTCGATCAGCGTGAGCGAGCGCGCGAGATCGGGCCGCGCGGCGGCGACCCGCCCCATCACCGCCCCGCCGAGCGAGAGGCCGACGAGATGCGCCGGGCCGCCGCCCGCCTCCTCCGCCGCTCCGATCACGTAGCGGACGGCCTGGAGCTGGAGCGAGAGCGCCTCGTCCCCCCGCGCGGAGGCGCCATGCGCCGGCATGTCCACCGAGATGCAACGCCAGCGCCCGGCGAGCCGCTTCATCACGCCCTTCCAGAGGCCGGCGAAGGCGAGCGAGCAATGCGCGAAGAGCGCGCGCGGGGCGTCCGCCGGCCCCGCTTCGAGGAGGCCGACGGCATGGCCGCCGACCTCGATCCGGCGCGACGCGAAGTCCATCAGATCCTGCCCGCCAGATGATCGTCGAGAAAGTCGAGCCGGTCCTGCCCCCAGAATTTCTGCCCCGTCTCCTTCACGATGTAGAAGGGCGCGCCGAACACCCCGCGCTCGATGGCCTCCGCCGTCAGCGGCGCGACACGGGCCGCTCCGGCCTCGAAATCGAGCGCGGCGGGGTCGAACCCGG
>JAUHWJ010000608.1 GCA_030424705.1 Alphaproteobacteria bacterium
ACGAGGTCAAACCTTCCCGCCTCGTGCTGGCGCAGCGCGAGGGCGCGGCGCGGAGCCCGCTGGCCGAGACCTTCATCCTCCACTGCATCGAGATTTTCGGACTGGACCTCGCATGACCACCCACACCCGCATCCGCCCCTTCAACACGAAGGAGACATACCCCGAGCAGAAGCTCGACAACGACCTCTGTCAGGCGGTGGTGGCGGAGGGGCGCATGGTGTTCCTCCGCGGCCAGTGCCCGCAGGAGCTGGACGGCGGCGCGAATGTCGGCGTCGGCGACCCTGTGGCGCAGGCCCACAAGGTCATGCAGAACATCATGCAATTGCTGGATGAATGCGGCGCGGAGCCGGCGCATCTCGTGAAGCTCGTCGTCTATCTCACCGACGTGCGGCACCGCGAGGCGATATATCGCGTGATGGGCGAGTATATCCGCGGCGTTCATCCCGTCTGCACCGGGCTCGTCGTCGTGGCGCTGGCGCGGCCGGAATGGCTGGTGGAGATCGACGCGACGGCGGTGATCCCGGCATGACCTTCGCCATCGTCGCCCGCTGCGCGGATACGGGCGCCTTCGGCGTCGCCGTCGCCTCCTCCTCCCCCGCCGTCGCCGCGCGCTGCGCCTACGCCGAGGCCGGGGTGGGCGCCGCGACGAGCCAGAACGTGACCGACCCGCGGCTCGGCCCCCGCGCCCTCCGGCTGATGCGGGACGGGGCGGGCGCGGCGGAGGCCGCCGCGATCATCGCGCGCACGGCGGAGCATGCCGACTTCCGGCAGGTGCTGGCCGTGGACGCGCAGGGCGGAACGGGCATCTTCTCCGGCGCGAAGTCGCTCGGAATCCATGCCGAGGCGTGGGCGGAGAATGTCGCCTGCGCGGGGAACCTCCTGGCGAACGAGGGCGTGCCGGGGGCGATGGTCTCGGCCTTTCTCGGCGCGGAGGGCGCGCTGGGGGACCGGATCGTCGCCGCGATGCTTGCCGCGCTCGCGGCGGGCGGTGAGGCGGGGCCCGTCCGCTCCGCGGGGATGAAGATCGTGACGGACGTTCCCTGGCCGGTCGCCGACCTCCGCGTGGACTGGACGGAGGGCTGCCCGGTGGCCGAACTCGCAGCCCTCTGGGAGCGGTGGAAGCCGGAGATGGAGGCCTACCGCACGCGGGCGCTGAACCCGGCGGCGGCGCCGAGTTACGGGGTGCCGGGGGACGAGTAGCAGGGAGTGTTCAGTTCAGTCTGAGCTATAGATACTCCAACCCGAACCATAAGGATTGTTTGGGCTGTCATTTCGATATGGACTTCCAGCGCCATAGGGATTGTTTATACTATCGGAACTATACCTTGAGCCATATTGTCCATACGGATTTGCAATAGAGTTGGGGTCGTAGGGGTTAGAATTGAGATTGCCTCGAAAATTTCCAGCACCGTCATAGAGTTTTGGACTGTTCGAGTCCGACCCAAAGCGGTTGGTGAATGTTCCCGGTGGCTGCGGCGCAGCAGGCGCTAGAAATGAGTTTGCAGAAAGATTTCCTAGGTAATTCTGCGATATCGCAGAAGGTGCCGCCATTATCAAAGCAATAGACGCAGCGATAAGGATTTTCATATCAAGACCCCATCTAGACACTGTTTCAGATTACGCTGACGCAGCGAACCAAGAATTGCAAGACGAAATCATCTACGCTGCCCGTTATGCAAGACAGGAACAGGCGCCATCGCGCCGCGCCGCGCGCCGCTCACCGCGTTGGCGGCGACGGCGGCGAGGATAACGGCGCCGCCAAGGAGCGTGCTCGGCGTCGCCTGCTCGCCGAGGAGGAGGAAGACCCAGACCGGGGCGAGGAGCACCTCGATCATCGTGATGAGGGTCAGTTCCGCCGCGGGCACGGCGCGGCTGCCGATGGTGTAGAGCGTCATCCCCGCGCCGAGGAGGACGGCGCCCATCGCGAGGGCGACGCCCATCTCCCGCGCCGGGATCAGGATGGACTTGCCGCCCGCGAGGGTGACGGCGAAGGCGACGAGGGCGGC
>JAUHWJ010000609.1 GCA_030424705.1 Alphaproteobacteria bacterium
CAAGACGGTGATGGCCTATCGCGAGACGGAGCAGTTCCGCATCCTCTATCTTGATCGCAAGAACGTCCTGATCGCGGACGAGGCGCAGGGGTCGGGGACGGTGGACCATGTGCCGGTCTATCCGCGCGAGGTCGCGAAGCGGGCGCTGGAGCTCAACGCCTCCGCCATCATCCTCGTCCACAATCATCCGTCCGGGGACCCGGAGCCGAGCCCGCAGGACATTTCCATGACCACGAAGATCGACGCCGCCTGCGGCGCGGTCGGCGTAACGATCCATGACCATATCGTGATCGGCAAGGCCGAGGACGCAAGCTTCCGCGCCCTCGGCCTGCTCGAATAGCGCCGTCAGCTCCGCGACGGGAAGATCCCGAAGGTGGCGACGCACCAGGTCATCGCCAGATAGGGCGAGCGCGTCTCGAAGCTCTGTCCGCCGCCCGTGTTCGCCGTCGCGGCGGTGATCGCGGACGCCTCCATCGCCACGGTCGCGCCGCCCGCCGGAACCTGCGCATAGGCCGAGCCCGAAGTCGTGAGCGCCGGGAGGGCGCCGGTCGGGTTCGGCGTCGAGGCCGGCGTCGTCGTCCCGTGCAGAGTCGCCGTGACGGCGTGATCGTGGGGCGGCAGGTTGGCGACGTTCAGCGTCGTCGTCTCCCGCCCGCCACGCGCGCCGATGGGAAGGTTGGAAAGGCCGGGCCCCTGCCCGAAGGCGACCGGCGCGCGGCCGCGGAGATCGGGCAGGGCGAATGTCGTCCGCCCGTCGCCGCCATAGATCGTGCCGTAGAGCGAGAAGAGCGCGCTGTTGGAGGCGATGTCCATCAGCTGCCCCGCCGCCGCCATGGAGCCGCGCGGGCAGAAGTTGAACCCGGCGAGGAACACCTCTCCGATGTATTTCTCCTGCGCCTCCGCAGCGGGTGCGGAGGCCATGAGGGGGGCGAGCGCGGCCGCGGCCGCGATGAGCGTCATTCGCATGTTCTGTCCTTTCGGGGTGCTTCAGGCCGCCTTGCGGCGGAGGGCGCCCAGCGCGCCGAGGCCGCCGAGCATGAGCCAGATCGCGCCGGGGAGCGGCACGGCCGCCGTCGGCCCCGCCTGCGTCTCGATGGAGAGGCGGGCGAAATCCACGGCGAAATCCTCGAAGACCTGGAACTGCTCGAACGCCTCTTCGGGGATGATCGTCAGCAGGTTGATCGCCATGTCCATCAGCGCGCCGGGGTCGACGGCGAAGCTCGCCGTGGCGATTTCCAGCGGCGAGCCGGTCGAGAACGTCCCGATATCGACGCCGTTGAAGAGGAACCGCGCGCCGATGAAGGCGTCGCCGAAGCCGCCCAGATCGACGAGATCGAGCCCGACCGTGCGGGCCGAGACGGTCGCCGAGGTCGCGGTCTCGCCGCCGAGATCGACGAGGAAGCCGAAATTCAGCGTTCCGTTGGGGCCGAACACATCCGTCCCCACCGGGTCGCCCGGCCCGCTCCGGTCCGCCGGCGCGACGGAGGCGAAATCGCTCCCCTCCGCGCAGGGGCCGCCAAGGCCGAAGCAATCTTCGTCGCCGAGGGTGAAGGTGAGGCTGGCGGCCGAAGCCTGGCCAGCACTCAGGAGCGCGGCCGCGAGGGCGGGCCGCCAGAGGCGTTTCAAGGTCATTGCTGTCTCCCGAGGCCCCGCTCCGGGGCGTCTGTTCAACAACCTAGGCGTTAACGCATCTGTTGTAATTGTAATCATACACGCATCGGTGGCGCCCCTCCGGCTTGACCTGCGGAGGGCGCGCCGCGATCTTGCGGGCCGCCAAGACGGGAGCGTTCGATGCCGGTTCTCTTCGGCGCCAAATGGGGCGCTTCGCAATTCAACGGGACGCCGGGCGGCGTCGTGACCTGGAGCATCGTCGCCGGCGGCAGGAGCGGCGTCTCGACGGCCTACGGCACGTCCCGCTCCGATTTCACGACAGCGCCGGAAGCGCTCGCCTCCTATGACGTCACGTCGGTCCTGCGAGCCAGCTTCGACGCCTGGA
>JAUHWJ010000028.1 GCA_030424705.1 Alphaproteobacteria bacterium
CCTCACGATCAAGGCGACGGGCAACCAGTGGTACTGGTCCTACGAGTATCCGGATGAGGAAATCGGCTTCGACGCGATCATGCTGGCGAAGGACGAGCTCGGCGAATACGGCTATGCCGACGATGAGTTCCTGCTCGCGACGGACACTGCGATGGTCGTCCCGGTTGGCTCCAACGTCCATCTCCTTGTCACCGGTGCGGACGTGATCCACGCCTGGACGATCCCCGCCTTCGGCGTGAAGGTCGATGCGATCCCGGGCCGGATGAACGAGCTCTGGTTCAACGCGGACAGGGTAGGGACCTATTTCGGCCAGTGCTCGGAGCTTTGCGGCAAGGACCACTCATACATGCCGATCACGGTGAAGGTGGTGAGCGCCGAGGATTACGCCGCCTGGATCGACGAGACCCGCGTCGCGCAGGGCCTCCCGCCGAAGAACGGCGTGAAGCTCGCCGCGGCCGACTGAGCGGCTCAGAAGCGAGCCGATGGCCAACACCCTCTCCGCCGAAGCAGCTCCGCCGCGCGACGCGGAATTCGGAGACTATTTTGCGCTGCTGAAGCCGCGCGTGATGTCCCTCGTGATCTTCACAGCACTGGTCGGGCTGGTGGTCGCGCCGGTTCCGGTCCATCCGATGATCGCCTTCGCTTCGATCCTCTGCATTGCGGTCGGAGCCGGCGCCTCGGGCGCGCTCAACATGTGGTGGGACGCCGATATCGATGTGAAGATGGCGCGCACCCGCAACCGCCCGGTCCCGTCTGGTCGTGTCACGGGCGGCGAGGCGCTCGCGGTCGGGCTCGGGCTCTCGCTTCTCTCCGTGCCGATGCTCGGGCTCTTCGCGAACTGGCTCTCGGCCGGCATCCTCGCTTTCACGATCTTCTTCTACGCCGTCATCTACTCGATGTGGCTGAAGCGGACGACGCCGCAGAACATCGTCATCGGCGGCGCGGCGGGCGCCTTCCCGCCGCTTCTCGGCTGGGCGGTCGCCACCGGCTCCGTAGGGCTCGAAGCGGCGCTGATGTTCGCGATCATCTTCCTCTGGACGCCGCCGCATTTCTGGGCGCTCGCCCTCTATCGAAATGGAGACTATGAGCGCGCTGCTGTGCCGATGATGCCCGTTGTCGCGGGGCCGCGGGCGACGCGGCGCCAGATTTTCTGGTATTCGGTCGCGCTCGCCGCGGTGGCCGTCGCTCCGGCCTTCACCGCCATCGGCGGGCTTTTCTACCTCGTCGCCGCGGGCGCGCTCTCCGCCGAATTCCTGCGCCTCGCCACGCTGGTCGGCTTCCGCACCGAGCAGGCGGCGGAGGCGGACGGCCACCGGGCCGAGAAGCGGCTCTTCAAGTTCTCGATTCTCTGGCTCTTCCTCGTCTTTTCCGCGCTCGCGATCGAGGCCGGGCTCCGCCATGCGGGCCTCGCCCTCCCGGTTCCGGGGTTCGGCGCATGATCGGGCGGGAAGAGCATGAACTGCACCGCCGCCGCCGCGGGCGGAACATGGCCATTGGCGCGCTTCTGATCGGCTTTGTCGCGCTCATGTTCGGCGTGACGATCGCCAAGCTCGGCGCCAACGTGATCAAGCCCGAAATGAATTGGAGCGACTCGCGATGACCGGAGAGGGGCGCAACCGCAAGACGATGCTCGGCCTCGCCGGCCTCGGCGTCTTCATGCTCGGCATGAGCTTCGCAGCCGTGCCGCTCTACGATCTCTTCTGCCGCGTCACGGGCTATGGCGGCACGACCTCGGTGTCCGATACGGTGCCGGACGTCATCCTCGACCGCGAGGTGACCGTGCGCTTCGCCGCGAGCGTCGACCGCGGGATGCCCTGGAGCTTCCGCCCGGTAGAAAACTCCATGAAGGTCCGGATCGGCGAGACCGGCCTCGCCTTTTACGAGGCGACGAACCCGACGGACCAGCCGGTGGCCGGCACGGCGAGTTTCAATGTCACGCCCTTCTCCGCCGGCGGCCATTTCACCAAGATCGCCTGCTTCTGCTTCACCGAGCAGGTGCTGCAGCCGGGCGAGACGGTGAAGATGCCGGTTACCTTCTATGTCGATCCTTCGATCATGGAGGACGAGGAGGCCGCCCTCGTCCACACGATCACGCTCTCCTACACGTTCCACGAAACCGACCTGCCGGAAGCGGCCGCCGCGCCGCAAGACGTTGACGCGCCCGACCCGGCCGGGTGACAAGGCGAAATCCGCCGAGGGGAAACGAGATGGCCCACGAGAAGAACCACGACTACCACATCATCGCGCCGAGCATCTGGCCCTTCCTCGGGGCGATGAGCGCCTTCGTCATGCTCTTCGGCGCCGTTCTCTGGTTCCATGACTACACGCCGCTGATCGCGGTAGTCGGCCTCCTCGGCGTTCTCTACGTCATGTATGGCTGGTGGTCGGAAGTGGTGGCGGAGAGCCAGGCCGGCGACCACACGCCGGTCGTCTCCATCGGCCTCCGTTACGGCGTGATCATGTTCATCGCCTCCGAGGTCGCCTTCTTCTCGGCCTGGTTCTGGTCCTTCTTCAAGCACGCGATCTATCCGATGGCGGATGTCGCAACGAAGACGACGGCGACCGCCTACGGCGCGGACGGCGTATGGCCGCCGGTCGGGATAGAGACCTTCGACCCGTGGCATCTGCCGCTCATCAACACGCTGATTCTGCTGACCTCCGGCTGCGCCGCGACCTGGGCGCACCACGCCGTGCAGGAAGGCGATCGCGACGGGCTGAAATGGGGCCTGCTCATCGCCGTGCTGCTCGGCGTGCTCTTCACCGTGACGCAGGCCTATGAGTACAGCCACGCCGCCTTCGGCTTCGCCGGCAACATCTACGGCGCGAACTTCTACATGGCGACCGGCTTCCACGGCTTCCACGTGATCGTCGGCACGATCTTCCTCGCCGTCTGCTACATCCGCGCGCTGAAGGGGCACTTCACGCCCGAGAAGCACATCGGATTCGAGGCGGCCGTCTGGTACTGGCACTTCGTGGACGTCGTCTGGCTCTTCCTCTTCATGGCTGTCTACATCTGGGGCGCCTGAGGCTCCGATGATCCCGAGACCGGAAAAGGGCGGCTCCGGCCGCCCTTCTTCTTTCGGCCGCATCGGCGTGCTGGCGACGGGCGTCATCGGCGTCCTGATCCTGATCGGCCTCTGCATCTGGCAGGTGCAGCGGCTTGAATGGAAAGAGGGCGTGATCGCGCAGCTCGAAGCGCGGCTTGCGGCCGATCCCGTTCCTCTCCCCGCCGTTTTCGACCCGGAAAGCCAGGAATTCTCCCGCGTCGCGCTGACCGGCTCCTTCGACTTCGCGCCGGGCGCGCACGGCTTCGTCGATGCGCCGCTCCTCACCTCGGTCCGCCCGCAAGGGCCCGGCTATCGCGTGATCCAGCCCTTCACCCTCGCCGATGGCCGCCGCGTGATGGTTGATCGCGGCTACATCCCCGTCGAGGAGAAGAACGAGGGCGGCGCCGCCTCCCGCCCGACTCCAGCGCCCGAAGGCCCGATCACGCTCGTCGGCGCCCTCCGCTGGCCCGAGGAGGGCGACGAGGGGCCGGATTTCGGCGCGTCGGACAACGTCTGGACGGAGCGCGACCTTGCTGAGATGGCCGCGCTTTTCGACGCAGAGCCGGTCCTCGTCGTGGCGGAAACCTCGACAGCAACCGGCGAATGGCCGCTGCCGCAGCCGCTGGCTGCTGTGGACGTGCGGAACAACCATCTCGAATACGCAATCACCTGGGGCGCGCTCGCGCTCGCATGGGCGGCGATGACGGGCTTCCTCGCCTTCCGGCGCGCCTGAGCTTGCGCGCCGCCGCTCCGGCGCATCAGATGGCGCGGCCAGACAGGAGACGAAAATGCGGAATTCCGACCCGATCCCTGACCTTGTGGAGGCGAAGCGCGCGCCCTTCCTCGCCCTGTCCGACCGGATATTCGACGCGCCCGAGACGCTCTACGCCGAGTTCCGCGCCGTGGCGGAGCATGAGGCCGCGCTCCGCGCCGAGGGCTTCCGCGTCCTCGAGGCCCCCGCCGGCATTCCCACCGCGGTGATCGGGGAGGCGGGGGAGGGCGGGCCCGTGATCGCCATCCTCGGTGAATATGACGCGCTCCCGGGCCTCAGCCAGGAGGCGGGCGTCGCCGAGCACCGGCCGGTCGAGCCTGGCGGCGCCGGCCATGGCTGCGGCCACAACCTCCTCGGCGCCGCCGCCCTCCTCGCCGCGACCGCGGTGAAGGATTGGCTGGCCGAAGCGGGGATCGAGGCCCGCGTCCGCTATTACGGCTGCCCGGCGGAAGAGGGCGGCGCGGCGAAGACCTACATGGTCCGCGCCGGGCTCTTCGCCGATGTGGACGCCGCGATCACCTGGCACCCGGCCTATTTCACCGCGGTGGACCATGCCCGCGCGCTCGCCAACACGCGAATCGACTTCACCTTCCACGGCAAGGCGGCCCACGCCGCCGGGGCGCCGGAGCTCGGCCGTTCCGCGCTCGACGCGGTGGAGCTGATGAATGTCGGCGTCAACTACATGCGGGAGCACATGCCGGACGACGCCCGCATCCACTACGCCTATATCGACGCCGGCGGAGCTGCGCCCAATGTCGTGCAGGCGAAGGCGACGGTGCGCCAGCTCATCCGCGCCCGGGACAATGCGGGCCTCGCCGCGCTCGTCGCCCGCGTCCGCAAGATCGCCGAGGGCGCGGCCCTGATGACGGAGACGCGGGTGGAGACGCGCATCTTTTCCGGCGTCTCCAATCTCGTCGGCAATGCCGCGCTGGAGGCGGCGATGCAGGCCGAGTTCGATCGTCTCGGCCCGCCCGCCTTCGACGAGGCGGATCGCGACTTCGCCCGCGCCATCCGCGCCACGCTCGGCCCCGAGGATACCGAGGCCGCGATGCGCCGCATGGGCGTGGCGGTGGACCCGGATTCGCCCCTCTCGGAAGACCTCCTGCCGCTCGACCGCCGGCCCGAAGGCGGCGACGGCTCCACCGATGTCGGCGACGTGAGCTGGGCGACGCCGACCGTTCAGGCGCGGGTGACGACCTGTGCGCTCGGCACGCCCTTCCACACCTGGCAGCTCACGGCGCAGGGCAAGTCGCCGCTGGCGAAGAAGGGGATGGTCCACGCGGCGAAGATCATGGCGGCGACGGCGGCGCGCCTGATCGCGGAGCCGGCGGCTCTCGCCGCCGCGAAGGCGGAGCATCAGCGGATGCTGGCGCGCACGCCCTATCGCTGCCCGATCCCGGACGAGATCTCGCCGCCCGTCCTGCCCCGCCCGGCGGCGTGAGCCGCCGCCTTCAGAAGTCGAGCGCGTAGCGCTGCTCCCGCACCGCTGCGCCCCAGCTTCGCCCCTCCGCTTCATGAAGAAGCCGGAACCCCGCGCGGAGATAGACGGCGCGCGCCGCGTCGAGCCCGGCGAAGGTGTCGAGCCAGGCGCCCGTGAGCCCCGCCTCCCGCAGCGCGGCCAGTCCCTCCGCCATCAGTCTATGGCCGAGGCCGAGCCCGCGCGCCCGCTCCTCCGCGATCACGATCCGGATATGGCCGCGCCCGGCCTCGTCCCTCTCCTCCCCGTCCGCCGTCAGCGTCGCGAGCGGGCCGCTCTCATCCCGGGCGAAGAGCATGGAGACGCGGGGCGGGGCGAGCCGGGCGGAAACATCCGCCGCGATGCCCGCCACTACGCGCTCGAAATCGAGCCCGAAGCCGCAATGGTCGGCGTACCAGCGCCCGTGGAGCCCGATCAGCCAGCCGAGATCGCCGGGGCGCGGCCCGCCGATCTCGACGGAGCCCTCCGTCACGCGGCGTAGTCCGGCTCGGTCTTGTCGAGGTTGAGCCGGATCTCCGCCATGTGCCGCACGGCCTGGCCCGGATAGCGCTCCGTCTCGAAGGCGACCGCCTCGGCCACCTCGTCGGAGAGATAGCGGAGCGGGCGCTGCGTCATCAGCGCGGTGATGTAGGTCTCCGTCGCCCGCTCGAAGAAATAGGTCCGGTTCATCGCCTCGGCGATCGTCTCGCCGATCACCATGATCCCGTGGTTGCCCATCACCATCACCTTCTTCTTCGGGTCGGTGAAGAGCGAGGCGACGCGCTCGCCCTCCTCGTCGAAGGCGAGGCCGCCATAATTCTCGTCGATCACCACGCGGTCGTGGAACATCGCCGAATTCTGATCGATGGCCGGAAGCCGGCTGTCCGCCAGAGAGGCGAGGACGGTGGCGTATTTCGAATGGAGATGGATCGCGACCTTCGCGAACGGCACGCGGCGGTGGATCGCGCCGTGCAGCGCCCAGGCCGTCGGGTCAGGCGCGTCCGGGCCCTTCATCACGTCGGGGTCGTTCGCGTCGAGAAGGAGAAGGTTGGAGGCGGTGACGCGGGTGAAGTGGATCTGGTCCCGGTTCATCAGGAAGCGGGAGCCGCCCTCATCGTCCACCACGGCGGAGAAATGGTTGGAGACGCCCTCATGCCAGTTCATCCGCACCGCCCAGCGGAAACAGGCGGCGAGGTCGCAGCGCATCTCCCAATGTGGGTCGTTGTGCGTCGACGGATGGCGGAGGATCGAGGTGGACATGATGTTCTCCCGTTTCTGGCGGCGGAAGCATCGGGCCGGAACGCCGGTTTCGCAAGCCCCGTTCGCAAAGCGGAGCGCTGAATTGAGCGCATGGGGTATCATGATAGATTCATCTTTATCGCCATAGGGTTGAGATGGCTGCGCACTGTGCGCATGGGGGCGGTCGCCAAACGGCTCGGCCGCCCCTATCTTCGCGGGACGATCCTGAAGGGAGGCGCGAATGGGCGAGGGGTGCTGGATGCAGGCCGAGTCGCGGGCGACCGTCCGCGTCGCCGGGCCGGAGGCGGAATCCTTCCTCCAGGACCTCGTGACCAACGATCTCTCGAAGCTGGGCGAAGCCGCGCTCCTCTACGCCGCGCTGCTCACGCCGCAGGGGAAGTACCTCTTCGACTTCTTGATCCGGCGGGAGGGGGAAGGCTTCCTCCTCGATGTGGCGGCGGACCGGGCGGCGGCGCTCGTCCAGCGGCTCTCGATGTATCGCCTGCGCCGGAAGGTGGAGATCGCGCCGGCAGGCGTTACGGTCGCGCTCTTCTGGGGCGGCGAGCCGCCCGCGGGCGCGCTGGCGGACCCGCGCGACCCGGCGCTCGGCTTCCGCCTCTACGGCCTCGCCCGCCCCGAAGGCGCCGCGGAGGGGAGCCAGGCGGATTATGACGCCCTCCGCGTCGCCCGCCTCGTGCCCGAAAGCGGGGCCGAGCTGGTTCCGGACGAGACCTATATTCTCGAAGCCGGGTTCGAGCGGCTGCGCGGCGTCGATTTCCGCAAGGGCTGCTATGTCGGCCAGGAAGTCACGGCCCGCATGAAGCACAAGACTGAGCTGAAGAAGGGCCTCGTCCGCGTAGCGGTAGAGGGAGAGGCCGCGCCCGGAACGCCGGTGGAGGCGGAGGGCAAGCCCGCCGGCACGCTCCACACCGTCGCCGGGGGCGAGGGCCTCGCCCATCTCCGCTTCGACCGAGCGGAAGGGGAGATGCAGGCCGGCTCCGCCCGGCTCCGCCGGCTCTGAGCCTCAGGCGCCCGCCCGCGCCGCCTCCCAGGCCAGCATCGCCCGCTTCACCGGCAGGCCCCAGTGGTAGCCGCCGAGCTCGCCGCTCTTCCTCAGGGCGCGGTGGCAGGGGATGAGCCATGAGATCGGATTGCGCCCCACCGCCGTGCCCACGGCCCGCGCCGCCTTCGGCTTGCCGACGACGCGGGCGATCTCGGAATAGGTCGTCACGTGCCCGGTCGGCACCGAAAGCAGCGCCTCCCAGACCTTGATCTGGAACGGCGCGCCGATCAGCGCCAGCCGCGCCTCACCCCCGCCGCCGAAAGCCGCCGAGACCCAGGGCGCGAGTGCGGCGGGGTCCTCCCGGAAGCGCGCGTTCGGCCAGCGCCCCTTCATGTCCGCGAGCGCCGGAACCCGCCCAGTCTCCGCTGCGAAGGCCATGCCGCATAGCCCGCGCTCCGTCCCCATCGCCAGCGTCTCCCCGAACGGTCCGTCGAACCAGCCGAAGGCGATGTCGAGCCCTTCGCCGCCGGAGGCCCAGGCGCCGGGGCTCATCGCCTCCCACCGCACGAAGAGGTCATGGAGCCGACCGGGGGAAGAGAGGCCCGCCTCCATCGTCGTCTCCAGCACCGTGAAGCGCTCCGCCAGCAGCCGCTTGGCGAGGTCGAGCGTCAGGTATTGCATGTAACGCTTAGGCGATACGCCGACCCATTCGGAGAACATTCGCTGGAAATGCGCGGGCGAGAAGCCCATCCGGGCGGCGATCTCGTCGAGCCCCGGCTGCTCCGGCGCCGCCTCCTCGATCAGGCGCAGCGCCTCGGCGATCAGGCCGTAATGGAAGGCGGAGGGGGAGGGAATCTGGTTCATCGTCGTCTCCTTCGCCCCGAATGTGCGGGCCGGAGACGCGCCGCGCCACCCGTTTCCTGCGGCCTCAGCGGAGATCGACCCAGACGAGCCGATGGTCCGGCCCGCCGCGCCCCATGAGCCGGGCGAGGGGCGAATCCGGCGCCGGCCAGAACACGCCGGAGCCTGTGATCTCCCATTCCCTCGACGGGAGGACATAGTCGACGCGCAGGTTCCCCGGTCCCTCTGGCGGCGCGCGCCAGTCCGTCGTGTCGAGCGCCGGCTCGCCGCGATGGCCCTCATCCGCCGCCGCCGCGCCGCCCGCGCTCTTCGGTCCCGGGTCGTCGGTCAGCGCAAGGAGGAGTTGGAGCGCCCCACGCCGCGCGGCCCCGTCTGCAGGGTCGGCGTTGAGATCCCCGAGGACGACGAAGGCCGCGCCGGGGGCAAGCGCGCCGGCGCGGCCCTGATCGTCCTTCATCCAGTCGGCGCCGCCGATATAGTCGACCCAGAAGCGGATCTCGTCATGGTTCCGCCGCCCGTTGGCATCTTCCGGCCCGTCGAAGACCGGCGGGGTCGGGTGCGAGGCGAGGAGATGGATGATGCGACCGTCCGGCAGGCGGGCCGGTATGTCCCAATGGCTCTTCGAGGAGAGCCGGAGCGCGCCGGCCGCCTCCCCGAAATGGTCCGCCGGCATGAGGTTCCCGGGCATGTCTGACCAGAGCGTCTCGCTGAAGGTCCGCGCGCCCGCCTCGTCGAGCGGCAGGCGGGAGAAGACGGCCATGCCGTAATGTCCTTCGTGCCGGCCATAGCCGAACGCGTCCCGCGGCCCGTCCTTCCGCCCGTCGCCGTCGAGATCGAAGCCGGAGGGAAGGCCGGTATTTACAGGGGCGGTGAAGAGATAGGGGTAGTCGATCCCCTCCGCGCCGCCTCTCCCTTCCCGCAGATGGTCACGGAAGAGCGCCGCAGCGACGCCGCGCCGGTCATGATCGATCTCGTTGATCAGGATCACATCCGGGCGCACCCGCTGGATGATCTCCGCCGCGATGTCGATCCGCTTCGAGCCGCCGAGCCGCAGGCGCTGCACGAGCTCGCCCGGCGCGGGGAGGCTCAGGGCGGCGTTGAAGGTCGCGATGCGGACGGAGCCCTGCGTCGGCGGCGGCGGTTCCTCCGCTGATGCGGCCGAGCTGAGCAAGACAGCGAGGAACGCCGCCGCCGCCCTCATCGCGCGAGCGCAAAGCCGAGGTGGAGATAGGCCGCGGAGAAGATCAGGGCGGAGGAAAGACAGGTCCCCCAAAGTCCGATGAGCCAGATCGAGAAGAAGGGCTCGCCAAAGGCCGCGGCCGAGAACGCCGCCTCGACCTGCGGGATCTGCGCGCCGCCGATCAGCCGGGCGAAGACCGGAGCATAGAGAAGACAGAAGAAGGCAACCAGAAGCGAGAGCGCCCGCAGCCAGAGCCGGCCCGAAACCGGGGGCAGCCTAGCCGCGGAGAGAGGGTCGGATACCGGTCTCAGACCCCGCGCGCCCCGGTCGGAAAGCCGCGCCGCGCCGTTGGGCGCCCGCCCGTCCTTCCAGATCAAGGCATGATCGCGAAGGCTCTCCCTGTCGGATATCGCGCCGATCAGCGTCAGGAACCCGAAGACGAACCCTGCGAAGAGCGCGGCCGTCGCCGCCAGCGTGGCCGACCGGGCGGCCGCCTCCGAAATTGGCGGAAGCCCCTGCTCCGCCGCCGCGAACATCGCCACCGGACTGGCCGGGAAGAGCCACCAGGAATGGAGCAGCGCGACTAGCGCGAGG
>JAUHWJ010000610.1 GCA_030424705.1 Alphaproteobacteria bacterium
GGTCCACCACGGCGTTGTCGATCATCGCAGCCCCGAGCAGGGCTTGCTCCGCCTCGATGTTGTGGGTGGTCATGGCTGCCCCCCGAACAGATCACCCTGCTCAGGCATCGCCGCCTCCTCCCAGATCCACGGGCCGGAGGCCAAGGGAAGCCGAGAGAGAGCGGCGCGGTTGCGTGCGAGCCACATCAGGAAGCCCGCCTCCGGGCTGTTGCGGCGGACAGTTGGTATCGGCACGCCTTCGAGCATGTCTTCTGGCGCGCGCGCTGGCGCACCTCCGGACGGAACATCACCCCGCAACACTCGCAGGCTTTCCACTCCGGATGTTTCGTCCGGTGCAGTCTCGTGTGTTCCTGCACCGTCATGACTTCCAGATTTTCCAGCCGGTTGTCCCGCTTGTCGCCGTTCCGGTGGTGGACATGCTCCGACTTCTTCAGCTTCCGACCCAGATGCCGCTCCATCATCGCGCGATGCTCGGTCGTTCGCCTCTGGTCGATCTTGATCTGGCGATAGCCGTTCCTGGTCATACTGCCCTGATGCTGGCAGGGCTTTGAGCAGAAGCGGTTCCTTTGGCGCTCCGCCTGAAACTCCGATCCGCACGTCTCGCACCGTTTCAGGATCATTGGCTTTCTCCGTCGAAGCTGATCGGCCTGAGCCCGAGGCTGGCGGAGAGGCTTCGCCAGGCATGAGCGGCTGTGAGGGGATGGACGCCGTTTCCGAAAATTCGGAGGAGCCGTGACCGGGTGGATAGTTCATGAGCCAGCGCACGAAGGCGGGATTGAGCCTCCGCTTCCGCCATGCGCCCTTGCGCAACATCCTGCGCGTAAAGGCCGGCGATGCGCCGGACATCGCCGAGCGAAAGAGCCGGCGCGAGATCGGGCGCCAGGTCGAGCACGGCGGCCCATCCGTCGCGGTCGTGCGGGCCGGGAGGGGCGAGAGGAAGCCGAGTTGCACCTGCGTCGAAAGGCTCTCCTGCGAGCCCTTCATGCCCTCGCGGCGTATTTGGAGTCCTTGCCGCACCTCGGTCGCCGCCGGCGTCGCCCAGAGGCTCGCATCCTTCGCGAGGCAGGCGTTCCCGGCCTTCGATGTCGGAACCTGCCCCGATCCCCGCTGCGTCACGTCGTGCGCCTGCGGCGTGGTCCAGAGCCCCGCCGCCAGCTCGTCCGCCCTCCGGCTGAAATCGCTGTTCCCCGCCGCGCTGTTCCCGTTCCGCGCCGGCGTGCCCGCCATCGGCGTCGGCCAGAGCGCGCCCGTCATCATGTCGCACGCCACCCCGGCCAAGACCTCGCCGTGCGTCTGGCCGTGCGACGGCGCCCGCTGCGTCGTCCGGTTCTCCTGCTCCGACGCCCTCGCGGTAGGCCACGACGAAGACCCGGAGCCGTTCATGCGCCGCGCCTGTTTCAGCCGCGCTGAATGCGCCTGCCGCACAGCGGTAGCCCAATCCTTGTAACTCCCGCAGAACCGTGTCGAGGCCGAGGGAGAGATGCCCGGCGACATTCTCGAGGAAGACCCATCGCGGGGAGACTTCCCCGATGACGCGGGCGACATCCGGCCAGAGGTGGCGCTCGTCGTCGGCCCCCTTTCGCTGCCCGGCGGCGCTGAACGGCTGGCAAGGATAGCCCGCGAGCACGCAATCCACGGCTCCACGCCATGCGCGCCCGTCGAAGGTGGTGAGGTCTCCCCAGATCGGGGCGGGGCCGAAGATCCTGGCGCGCTGGGCGCGGATGAGGGCGGCTTGCGCGTCCGGCTCCCATTCGACGAAGCAGGCGGCGTCAAAGCCCGGCTCGGCAAGCATGAGCCCGAGGTCGAGCCCGCCGGCCCCGGCGCAGAGGGAGAGCCCTCGAAGGGGGGGATATAGGCCCATGTCATTTCACCCTCCGCCCGCGTATCCACAGCGGCCCAGGCTTGCGCTCGCGCTGGCGGACGGGGAGCCCGCGGCGGCGGCGGGGGCAGAAGTCGTCCGCGTAGATCGGGTCTTCGCGGGGCATGA
>JAUHWJ010000611.1 GCA_030424705.1 Alphaproteobacteria bacterium
TCGTAGACGACCGGGAACTGGAACACCTGCGCGATATTGCGCGCCGCCGTCTCCTCCGCCGTCACGTCCCGCTCCCCGAAGAGCACGCGCCCGCGGCTCGGGCGGACGAGGCCGGAGATGATGTTGAGCAGCGTGGTCTTGCCGCAGCCGGAGGCGCCGAGCAGCGCATAGGCGCCGCCATCCTCCCAGACATGCGTCATTTCCTTGAGCGCATAATCCGCGTCGCCCTGCGGGGCCTTCAGGTAGCTGTGCGCGAGGTTTTCGAGCGTGATGCGGGCCATGTCAGGCGGCTCCCTTCAGCGCGGCGGCCGCATAGGGCGCCGCCGCCGCGAGCCGCCCGTCCTCCCGGAAGAGGTAGGCGTGGTCAGGGTCGAGCCAGAGCTCCGCTTCCGCGCCCGGCGCGATCGCCCGCACGCCGTGTACAAGCGCGACCCAGCGATCCGTCCCGTGATCGACATGGAGGAACGTCTCGGCCCCGGTCAGCTCGCTGACGCCAACGATGCAGCGGAAAGAGATCGCCGCTGGCGAACCGCGCTCCAACGCGAGGTGGTTGGCCCGGAATCCGGCGAGATAGCGCCCGTCCGGCAGCGCCGCAGCGTCGCCTTCCGCCGGCGCTTCCGACCCCTCCCCGAAACGAAGGCGCCCGCCCGCCTTCACGCAGGAAACGAAATTCATCGGCGGGTCGGAGAAGACGCGCGCCGTCGTCGCATCCGCCGGGCGGCGATAGACTTCCGGCGTCGGCCCGAACTGCGTCACCCGCCCTTCCCAGAGCGTCGCCGTCGCGCCGCCGAGGAGGAGCGCCTCCTCCGGCTCCGTCGTCGCATAGACGAAGATCGCGCCGGAGGCCTCGAAGATGCGGGGGATCTCCGCCCGCAGCTCCTCCCTCAATTTGTAGTCGAGATTGGCCAGCGGCTCGTCGAGGAGGACGAGCCCGGCGTCCTTCACCAGCGCCCGGGCGAGGGCGCAGCGCTGCTGCTGCCCGCCCGAAAGCTCCAGCGGCCGGCGCCCCAGCATCGGCGTGAGCCGCAGCATCTCCGCCACCTCCCGCACGCGGCGGTCGATCTCCTGCGCCGGGCGACGCAGGATGCGGAGCGGCGAGGCGATGTTCTCGAAAACCGTGAGGCCCGGATAGTTGATGAACTGCTGGTAGACCATAGCGACGCCGCGATCCTGCACGCGGACGCCGGTAACGTCCCGCCCGTCCTGCAACACGCGCCCGGCGCTCGGCCGGTCCAGCCCGGCCATCAGCCGCATCAGGCTGGTCTTGCCCGAAAGCGTCGGCCCGAGGAGGACGTTCATCGTCCCCTTCTCCAGCCGGAGGTCGGTCGGGTGGATATGGACCCGCCCGCTGACCGTCCGCGCCACGCCCGAGAGTTCCAGCGTCATCCCCGAACCCTCATTCTGCGGTCGCATAAGCAGGCGCGGCCGCCGCCATGAAGGCGCCGACGGCCTTCTTCTGCTCGGCCGAAAGCCGGAGCCCCAGCTTGGTGCGCCGCCAGAGCGCGTCGTCCGCCGTTCGGGCGTATTCCTTCTCCATCATCCAGCGCAGCTCCGCCTCCGTCAGCGTCGCGCCGAAATCGTGGCCGAGATCGGCGGCGGAGCGGGCGCCGGCGAGGATCGCAGCCGCCTCCGTGCCGTAAGCGCGGGCGAGGCGCCGCGCATGGGCGGGCGCGAGGAACGGATGGTCGCGAAGCAACCCGTCCACCAGCGTGTCGAACCCGTCATGCGGAAAGTCTCCGCCCGGCAGCGCCACGCGCGCCGTCCAGGCCGGCCCGGCCTTCGGGAAGAAGGGCGCGAGCTTCGCCATCGCGCTCTCCGCCAGCCGCCGGTATGTCGTGATCTTGCCGCCGAAGATGTTGAGGAGCGGGGGCGCGTCGCCCGCCGCGTCGAGGCTCAGCACATAATCCCGCGTCGCCTGCGTCGCGGAACTCGCGCCGTCGTCATAGAGCGGGCGGACGCCGGAATAGGTCCAGACTACATCCTCCTT